>NZ_JAMOYX010000025.1:0-40579 GCF_023669465.1 Dorea sp. MB18-49 | reverse complement strand
ATAAATCGAATATTAAATGTATTATAATCAAAGAAAACCTTGACAAAACGTGTTGCAATGTTATAATAACAAACGTAACATATGTAACAATTCTGTAATAATTACAAAAGATAAGAAAACATAAAGGAGGGAGTTTATGGATTCTATTCTTAAAAAAGGATTGTTCCTGGTTACTGTGACAGGAGCCATAACGGCGTTTCCGATTATGGCGCAGGCTGCAGATATAGATGATACGCAGGATATGCCGACAGCAGGAATTGAGCAGGTACTTGGAGAATGTTACACGTCAGAGAAGACAATTTCGGTAAAGGATTACCTTGTACCGACACAAAAGGGAGAGTATTTAGATATGGCATTCGCCAATGTACAGTCATTTCTTTATATAAGAAGTGAACCGACGACAGAAAGCGAATGGGTCGGAAAATTATATCCGGATTACGCGGCAAAAATCATAGGCCCGGTAGGAGAATGGACGAAAGTGCAGTCGGGTAATGTCACCGGATATGTATATTCTGAGTATATAACAGTAGGAAATGAAGCACAGAAAAAAGCAGAAGAACTTGTGCAGAAGAAGGATACGGAAAATGCTAAGGAAGCATTTACGTATGCAGAATCAAAAGAAGAAGAGGCCGCAAGGCTTCAAAAAGAGGCAGAACAAAAAGCCGAGGAGGAGAAAAAGGCAGCAGAAGAAGCGGCCAAACAACAGGAAGAACAACAGACGCAGGCGGCACAGACCGGACAGGCTATTGTAGATTATGCATGCCAGTTTATCGGTAATCCGTATGTATGGGGAGGTACAAGCCTGACAAACGGAGCGGATTGTTCGGGATTCGTACAGTCGGTATTTGCACACTTTGGAATTTCTCTTCCGCGTACGACGTGGGATATGGAGAATGTAGGAACTGCGGTAAGTTACGATCAGGCTGTTGCGGGAGACATTATTCTATATGACGGACATGTTGGA
Organism: Dorea sp. MB18-49; assembly: GCF_023669465.1. Classification (NCBI taxonomy): domain Bacteria; kingdom Bacillati; phylum Bacillota; class Clostridia; order Lachnospirales; family Lachnospiraceae; genus Dorea; species Dorea sp. MB18-49. The sequence continues at coordinate 39,615 of NZ_JAMOYX010000025.1, read as the reverse complement.
ATTTATATGGGAAATGGGCAGATCGTAAATGCAATTAACAGTGCAAAAGGGATAGGAATTTTGCCGGCAACATATACGAATATTGTTACGGTGAGACGACTGGTATAACAGAAACGGACGGGAGATTTTAAAATATTTTTGCGAATCTTTCGTCCCTTTTTTGTTATCCACACTATCCACATAAATTTAGAGTTATCCACAATGTACAAAATCCACAAAAATCGACACTTTTCATCGAACGTACAAAATCTTAAAAAATATGGTGGAAAAAGTTATCCACACAAAAAAATAGGAAAAATGTAGAAAAATGGGGATTTCCACAAAGTTATCCACGTTATCCACACCCAAAGTGGGAAAAACGGGGGATTACTCGGGGATAGAAAAAGAACGAACGTTTTGTAGACTTGTTATAAAAATGACGTTTTGTCGAAAAAAAAAGGAATTCGTATTGACTTTTAAGTAGTCAAATATTAAGAATAAATTTACAGAAAATGTTTACACAATGGTAAAAAGCTACTATAATGGAAACACTGAAATAAAAAGGAGGCGATAAGATGGCACAGATTACAAAAGACATGACATTTGGTGAGCTGCTTTCCAAATACTATTCTACATGTCCAAAGCTTGTTGACGATCTGATGGAAGCAGGAATGGGTTGCATCGGATGCCCACATTCTCAGATGGAATCTATCGAAGAAGGCGCTATGGGACATGGAATCGATCCAGACCTTTTAGTTGCAAAGTTAAATGCAACACTGGAAGCAAGCCAGGCATAATATAAAATGAGTATAAAAAAGCTCTACGGGGAATTATCCCGTAGAGCCTTTTTAGTATACCAGAGTATGCAGATTAAATATTCGCAAGCTGCTGAACCGCATTCCCGGAAAGGAATGTCTCACAGTGCTCTTCTAAAAATGCAAATGTTGCACCGGATGCACTTTCTAATGCACCGTATTCGGATAACATATTACAGATACGGTTAAAATCTGCGGTGGAATGGTCTGACTGTGCAAGTGCCAGCAGATACATCTCTTCCTGATCATCTTTGTATAATGTATTGGAACCGTGGTACATCGGAGCCAGCAGATGAGCGGCCTTCAGTACATTCTCCATTACAGGGAAAGAAAAGAGCCGGATATTGTTACCGGAATCCTTCTTATCTGTATTATCATCTGAAGTCTCAGAAGCTGCTTTTGCAGTCTGTGCTGCCTGTGCTTCAAAAGATTCCTGAACCTTTCCGAGCAGATCAAGTAAACCTTCTGCTCCTTCCAGCTTGCCTGGAGTATTCTTCTTCTTGGCGTCAGCTATGGAAGAAGGTGCAAATTTTGAAAATCTAGTATCGAGTTCTTCTGGGTCCTCGACTTTCGTAATTATCAGCACGATCGAATCTGCAGAAGGGATAGCCTCGATCATAAGAGGAATATCTTCTGCTTCAAAACCAAATTCGAAGGCTGCCTGTTGCATCATATCGCGGAAAAGTGATTTGGCTTTCTCGGTTCCGTATGCCAGTTCACTGAGCTGTAACTGACGGTCAGCAAGATCGGCACGTGTCAGAGTACAACGGATCTGGTTGTCACTGATTTTTTCAATCTTCATAATCATCACTTCCTTCTAAAATAGTATATCATACAAAATGTTGGATGTTCAATAAATTTAATATAAACAAAGTGGAATATAAAAATAAAAAAGACTTGATTCTTCAAAATGAATCGGATATAATGGCCCTACTGGAAGATAGTTTTCCCTGATAACTGTGTTATTAGAACATCAGGAAAAGAATTTCCTGAATTTTATTTCAATTCCACATTCCGGGTGGAATGAATCTATCAATGACAAATCAGATTAATTACAGCCGTTTCAGGCAGATATTTCACGTTAACAATTTATTTTTACAATTACATAATTGCCGGAACTGTTTTCCAGTTATATTTATCAGTTGCTGCATAGAAGGACAGTATTGTATCACAAGCATCTCCCTGACCGTAAAATATGCGTGACAACCACGGTTATCATCCGGTAAAGAGGAGGAAGCAGTATGGGGGAGAAAGAAGAGATGAAAGAGATGTTTCAGGAACTGACTGGTTTTGAAAAGAAAAATATAAGCCTCAGGATCAATGGGGTACCGGCCAGTCCTATGCAGATCGTACAGGCGCATACAATGTGTGAACACCAGTCCTATATGAGGGATTATGTGCTGAATGACAAAGGCGATGTGAAAGAAGTGTGGTTCCAGAATATAACAATTTAATGGAAGAAAATATGTAAATACCCCGCAGATCAGAACGAAAGTTTTGATGAAAATGTCGAAATATAATGACGTGTATCTAACGTTTTGCTATAATGTCTTCTGTAGGAGGTGCAGCATGGAAGACAGAGGAAGAAATAGCCGCACATATAATAACAGAAAAAAAACAAGTGCAAGACCATCCGGAAGACCGGCTTCGCAGAGCAGAAACAGAAGGACATCCGGACAGACGCCTGGAAGAAGACCGACAGGTAGGAGAAGTTCTGCGGACAGAGCGCGCATGAGAAGAAGACGACAGAGAAACCGCATGATCCAGCTTGTCCTGTTAATAATATTAGTAATTGCAGCAATAGCAGGGATTGTTATATGGAAACGATACAGCCCGTCAAAAGAGCAATATGATATGAAGAAATATTATGGAATTGAAAAAGACGGACAGCTTGGGATCACTGTAGATAACAAGGTCGTAGAGGCTAAGGGTAAATTGTCGGACGGAAAGGCTTATGTTGCGTATGATGTCGTAAGAGATTACATTAACAGCCGTTTTTACTGGGATTCGAATGAGAATGTACTGTTGTATATGCTTCCGAAGGATATGATATCGGTAGATGTGGGCAGTAAGGATTATTCGGTATTCAGAGAGAAAAAGAGCGAAGATTACGTCATTTTAAAAACAGAAGGAAACACAGCATATATCGCGTTGGATTTTGTCCAGCAGTACACCAATATTGATTATGAAGTGTCAAGTAATCCGGATCATGTAATGATCAGAACCAAATGGGGCAAAACGGATGTGGCAACTGTAAAGAAGAATACACAGGTGCGTTATCAGGGTGGAGTAAAGAGCCCTGTACTGGCAGAACTCAAGAAAAAAGATGAAGTAACAATCATCGAAAGTGAAGAAAACTGGAAGAAGATCCGCACAAAAGAAGGTGTGATCGGATATGTTAAGAACAATGCTCTGAAGAATGAAGAGAAGAAGAACATTACAAGAAAATTCGATGAGCAGAACTATTCAAGCATTTCAAAGGATTACACCATTAATATGGCATGGCATAATGTAACAAATCAGGATGCTAATAAGGGAGTGGCACAGAAGATCGCACAGACCAAAGGTCTTACGACACTGGCACCGACATGGGTGCATGTGGCAGATACCAGCGGCAATATTACATCTATTGCATCATCTGATTATGTAAGTTATGCACATCAGCAGAATATCGAAGTGTGGATGACCGTCAGAGACTTTGACGGAGGAATCAGTTCAGAACAGGAATCTTACGAATTGCTTAGTTATACATCAAGACGTGAAACGCTGATCACACAGCTGATCGCTGAAGCGCTGCGTGTTGGGGTAGACGGTATTAATGTAGATTTCGAGAAGATATCTGATAAATGCGGAGAACATTATATAGAATTCATTCGTGAATTATCGGTGAAGTGCAGACAGAATGGTCTGGTATTATCGGTGGACAATTATGTTCCGAAGAGTTTTAATACGCAGTATGACCGTAAGGAGCAGGGAATTGTAGCAGATTATGTAGTGATCATGGGCTATGATGAATATTATGCGGGTTCCCCTGAGGCAGGACCGGTATCCTCATATAATTATGTAAAAGAAGGTATTGAGGAGACATTAAAAGAAGTTCCGGCTAAAAAAGTTATCAGTGGAATTCCGTTCTTTACACGTCTGTGGAAAGAAACACCGAAGACAGAAGAAGAGCTGGCAAGTGAAAAGGGAACAGATGCGGCAGAGTATTCTGTCAATGTAGAAAGTGTGGCATATGGTATGGATAATGCCCAGGCGCAGATTAAGCAGGCTGGGGTTGAGACGACATGGGACAAGAAGGCCGGACAGAATTATGCAACATGGGAAGCAGACGGAGCAAAATACGAGATCTGGCTGGAAGATGCCAAATCCATCGAACCAAAACTTAAGCTCATGCAGAAGTATAAGCTTGCAGGTACCGCTGAGTGGTCTTTGGGACAGGAAAGCACGGATATCTGGAATCTGATTCAAAAATATGTAAATTAATCAAAACTAAATAACAGATAAAATACCTCTTGCAGTCATATAGTAGAATATATGAATTGCAGGAGGTATTTTTATTTGCGAAAAAAAATAGAACTGGCAGTACTGTTACTTTTTCTGGCGGTACTTGTGCTGCTCAGTAAGAATCTGCAAAAACTTGTATCCAGCGGAAATGTAACAGCGAAAAATAAGATAATCGTTCTTGACAGCGGGCACGGCGGGGATGATCCGGGAAAGATCGGTGTGAATCAGGCAAAAGAAAAGGATGTCAATCTTGAGATCGCCAGAAAAATTAAAAAAGGACTGGAGAAAAAAGGCTGGGAAGTTGTAATGACAAGAGAAAAAGATGAGATGCTCGGCGATCCACAGGCCGGAAATAAAAAGATCCATGATATGAAAGCAAGAGTAGAGATCATCAATAAAACAATGCCGCAGGCAGCGGTAAGTATACACCAGAACAGTTATCAGGATGAACAGATACGGGGTGCACAGGTCTTTTATTATTCTCATTCGGAAGAAGGAAAGAGAATGGCGGAGCAGATGCAAAAAGCCCTTCTTACAGTGGATGAGACGAATACAAGACAGGCAAAAGCAAATGATACATACTATCTGCTCAAACGTACGGAAGTACCGACGATTATCGTTGAGTGTGGCTTCTTAAGTAATCCGGAAGAGGCCGCGAAGCTGACCGATACGAAGTATCAGAAGAAAATGGCAGATGCAATTACGAAAGGAATCATTGCTTGTGTGGAAAACTAGAGTGTAGTATAATGAAAATCATGAAAACAATAATAGAGAAAATAGATAAAAATCAAAAAAATACAGATATTATAAGAGAAGCAGGACGGATCTTAAAAGAAGGAGGTCTGGTTGCATTTCCCACAGAGACTGTATATGGTCTGGGAGCCGATGCATTGAATGAAGATGCGGCAAAGAAGATATATGCCGCAAAAGGAAGACCGTCCGATAACCCTTTGATCATCCATATCACGAATATGAAAGCACTGGATAAAATTGTCTCAGAAGTTCCGGAGAAAGCTGTTAAAGTTGCAGAAAAATACTGGCCGGGACCGCTTACAATGATCTTTAATAAGAGTGATATTGTGCCGTATGGAACGACGGGAGGTCTTGATACGGTTGCTGTCAGAATGCCGGTAGACGAGATCGCAAGAGAAGTAATAGATGCGGGTGGCGGTTATATCGCCGCACCAAGTGCCAATACATCGGGAAGACCAAGCCCGACGACTGCACAGCATGTGGCAGAGGATCTGACAGGCAGAGTGGATATGATCGTAGACGGTGGTGCTGTGGAGATTGGCGTGGAATCAACGATACTGGATGTGACAGTAGAGCCGCCGATGATCTTAAGACCCGGAGCGATCACAAAAGAAATGTTCGAAGAAGTAATCGGGGAGGTTACAGTTGACCGGACACTGATCAGACCGGACAGCAAACAGGTGCCGAAAGCACCGGGAATGAAGTACCGTCATTATGCACCAAAAGCAGATCTGACGATCATAGAAGGACCGCTTGAAAAAGTAGTAAAAGAGATTAATAAGCGCGCAAAGGAAAAATCCGAAGCAGGCTATAAGGTAGGAGTGATCGGAACAGAAGAAACCGTAGCTGATTACAAATCCGGTGATGTAAAATGTATCGGAACAAGAGCCGATGAGTCTACGATTGCTGCGAATCTGTTCCGGATATTAAGAGAGTTTGATGACGACCAGGTAGATTATATCTACAGTGAGTCGTTTGATACTGCGGGAATCGGAAGTGCGATCATGAACCGTCTTCTGAAGGCTGCAGGACATCATATAGAAAAATTGGTATGATACATTGCACAACAAGGAGGAGAACAATGTCGAAAGTACAGGTTATGGATCATCCGCTGATTCAGCACAAAATCAACTACATCCGCAATGAGGAAGTAGGATCAAAAGAATTCAGAGAAATCGTTGGGGAGATCGCATCATTGATGTGTTATGAAGCAACAAGAGATCTGAAGATGGAAGATGTTAAGATAAAAACACCAATCTGCGAGATGACAGGTAAGCAGTTAAGTGGTAAGAAACTGGCTGTAGTTCCGATCTTAAGAGCAGGCCTTGGAATGGTAGATGGAATGTTAAATATGATCCCATCTGCAAAGGTTGGACATATCGGTCTTTACAGAGATCCGCAGACATACGAACCGGTGGAATATTACTGCAAACTGCCATCTGACTGCGATGAAAGAGAAGTATTTGTCGTAGATCCAATGCTGGCAACCGGCGGATCATGTATAGCAGCACTTCAGATGCTGAAAGATAAAGGTGTAAAGCATCTGCGCTTTATGTGTATCATTGCAGCACCGGAAGGTGTAAAACATCTGCAGGAAGCACATCCGGATGTAGATGTATATATCGGTGCACTGGACGATCATTTGAATGAACATAAATATATCGTTCCGGGACTTGGTGACGCAGGAGACCGTATTTTCGGAACAAAATAGTGACGAGGAGAAACATATGGGAGATAAAAGAAAGGATTATATAAGCTGGGATGAATATTTCATGGGAGTTGCCAAACTTTCGGGAATGCGTTCTAAAGATCCAAATACGCAGGTTGGATGTTGTATAGTCAGTCAGGATAATAAGATTCTGTCAATGGGATATAATGGTCTGCCGACAGGCTGCTCGGACGATGTATTTCCATGGGGAAGAGAAGGGGACGATCCTTTGGAGACCAAATATGTATATACGGTTCACAGTGAGCTGAATGCGATCCTGAATTACCGGGGCGGCAGTCTTGAAGGAGCCAAATTATATGTATCCTTATTCCCATGCAATGAATGTGCCAAAGCAATCATTCAAAGCGGGATTAAAGAGGTTATCTATGATTGTAATAAATACGAGGGTACAGCTGCGGTAATGGCTTCCATGAAGATGTTTGATGCGGCAGGAGTAAACTATCATAAGTATCACCGCACGGACAGGGAAATTAAGATTTCGTTATAAGATATGAAAAACAGGTTTGGAAAAGGAATTCCGGACCTGTTTTTTTGTATCGCCATGCGTTCGGAAGAAACTGCCGGTGGCGGGTTCTGTAGATACCAAAGTATATAAAAGAGTGGAATAAAGTATGGATAAAAGGACATATAATTAAAAAAAGTAAAAAGAAATAAGAACAATTATGAAGAAATGGGGAACAAAAATTGCAGTAAATTTCCTGGTTCGAGGAATTGTCAGCTTCGCAATTATATTTTTTGTAAACGGATTTCTTGACGGACAGGAGATTTCTGCGTGTGTGGGAATGAATCCTGTCACATTTTTGACATCGGGAATCCTTGGATTTCCTGGGGTTGCCATGCTTTACGGTATAACTTTCTATCAAATTATGTGAACATTGCACAAAGATTAAAAATTTTTAAAAATACCATAGACAAATATAAATCATCAGGTATATAATCAGCCTACAAGTTACGAAGTAGCTTGTATCTGATTTGTAGTTCTAATTGTTAGATTCAAAAGATTCAATGAATTCAGTGCCATATCGGCAAGACGTTTCAGACATTTTTATAATGTATTGAAGGAGGGATAGTATGTGGTAAGCAGAAATCTGGTAATTTGCGACCAGGAAGAGAGATATGCGGCGGCGCTTGCACATTTTTTTATGAAGACCAAGGAATTGGCGCTTGGAGTGCAGGTGTGTAACAGTGTTGCGCAGGCCCTGAGACTGCAGGAGGAATCACCGATTGATATTCTTCTGATCGGCAGCGGTTATCCACAGGAAGAGCGGCAAAAAGTACGGGCAGAAAGTGTGTTTGTTCTGACACAATCGGAAGACGTGGCACATGAGACGCATGAGAAACTTATTAATAAATATCAGTCCGGAGAGGCCATCTTAAGAGATGTGATCGAACAGTGCCAGGAGTCGGTAGAACCGGGGAATTTCTTTCTTGGCACGGTGAAGAAAGAAAAGGTTCGGATCATCGGAATATTTTCCCCTGTTCATCGAAGCAGGAAGACCGGATATGCATTGAGACTGGGGAAAGATCTGGCCAAAACATATAATGTATTGTATCTGAATCTCGAGATGTATGGAGGTATTGGCGGTCATTTTCCTGAGATTGGACAGACAGTCGCAGATGCACTCTATTATTCGAGACAGGAAAAGAAGCATTTAAGAGCAGCACTTGCGGGTATGGTAAAGCATATGGGGCCGCTTGACTATCTTCTGCCAATGAGGATGTCGGAAGATCTGAAGGCAGTAAAGATAGAAGAATGGATGAGATTCATAGAGCAGATTGCCAGCCAGAGCATATATGAAGTGCTGATATTGGATATCGATGAAGGAATCCGGGGTGTATACGAACTTCTGAGGATGTGTACAGAGATACATGTAGCAGTAATAAAAGAGGAGGTGGCGCAGGCAAAGATGTTCCAGTTTGAAGAGGAGTTACATCTGATGGGATACGATGATGTCAGACATAAGATGATAAAAAAAGAACTGGAAGGATGATAAAGAATGATAGAAGCAGAGCAGCTCCATGCAAGAATCCTGGCCAGATTAGATATGACAAGGGACATGGAGGATGAAGAGCTGACAGAATTGATCTATGAAGTACTTCAGGAAGTCTCACAGGAAGAATATCTGCCGCTTGATCAGAAGACAATGCTTGGAAAAGAACTTTTCAATGCATTCCGGAAACTGGATCTGTTGCAGGAATTTCTGGAAGATGATGATATTACAGAGATTATGATCAATGGAACACAAAATATTTTTATTGAAAAGGCAGGGAGGATATCCCAGTCAGATAAAAGATTCTTGTCGGCGGACAAGCTGGAAGATGTGATTCAGCAGATCGTGGCAGGATCTAACAGACTGGTAAATGAGGCATCACCGATAGTGGATGCCAGACTTGCGGACGGATCTCGTGTAAATGTTGTGCTGCCACCGGTAGCGCTGAACGGACCGATCGTTACAATCCGAAAATTTGCAAAAGAAGTAATTACAATGAATAAACTGATGGAATGGCAGTCAATCAATTCAGAAGTATCGGGATTTCTGGCTTCATTAGTAGCCGCCGGATACAATATATTCATCAGTGGTGGAACCGGATCCGGGAAAACCACATTCTTAAATGCATTATCGCAGTACATTCCAAAAAATGAACGCATCATCACAATTGAAGACAATGCAGAATTGCAGATTCAGAATATAAAGAATCTTGTAAGACTGGAGGCAAGGAACGCGAACGTAGAAGGAACCGGGGAGGTCACGATCAGAGATCTGATCAAATCGGCGCTTCGTATGAGGCCGGACCGTATCATCGTAGGAGAAGTGCGCTCGGCGGAAGCGATTGATATGCTTCAGGCACTTAATACAGGACACGACGGAAGTCTCAGTACGGGGCATGCGAACAGTCCGAAGGACATGATAAGCCGTCTGGAAACTATGGTACTGATGGGAATAGACCTTCCCCTCCCTGCAATTGAGCGTCAGATCGCGTCAGGACTGGATATCATTGTACATCTTGGAAGGCTTCGGGATAAAAGCAGGAAGGTGCTGGAAGTAACAGAGGTATTAGGATATTGGGATGGACAGATCCATTTGCAGACGATTTACCGGTATGAAGAGATTCGTAAGGAGGATGAAAATGTAACAGAAAATGAAAAAAAGGATCAGGAAAATAAAGTCCATGGAGAATGGAAAAAAGTTGCGGAACTTTTTCACCGCGAAAAACTTGTGGCAGCAGGATATTACATTTAAAGAACGCACAAAAGCAGGGATGAAGACGGCCGGAATGATAGGCATTACAGCCTGGCTTTATTATCGCAGAGTGTGGGCCGCTATTTTTTTGATACTGCCGGGAATCTGGCTGTACAGGGAATTCCTGGAAGAAGAAAGTAAAAAGAAGGAACAGGAATTTCAAAAACAGTTCCGGGAGATGATACAGACACTGTCGTCGGCGCTTAATACAGGATATTCGGTGGAAAATGCATTTTATGAAACGCAAAAAGAACTTAAAATACAATATCCTGAAGAAGCGAGGATTTCCAGAGAATTACTTCTCATTACAAGGAAATTAAGAATGCATATTCCGGTTGAACAGGTCCTGGAAGAATTTGCAGAGAGGGTTCCGTCAGAGGATGTAAAAAGCTTTGTGACAGTATTTGTAACAGCGAAGAAAAGTGGCGGGGATATGATCGGGATTATTCGTAATACAACCAGTCAGATCGGCGATAAGATAGAGGTAAAAAGAGAGATTGATACACTACTTGCCGCAAAGAAATATGAATTTCAGATCATGTCGATGGTTCCGTATGGGATTATTGCTTATATGTCACTTAGTTTTTCTGATTTCATGGAAGAATTGTATGGGAATGTAACAGGAATAGGGGTGATGACGCTATGTCTCGGAATCTACGTGGGCGCTTATTATCTTGGAGTAAGGCTCCTGAGAATCGACGTATAGTGAAGGCAGCAGGCCTGATCATTGCTTTGGGGATATTAGTGACGGGAGCAGATATGGCATGTTCCCGGACACAGATGACACCATCCATAGAGAGAAATGACTATGGAAAAGGGAAAAAAGTGGAAGAACTGGATGTGCAGATCGGAAATAAAAAGAAAAAGGTCCGGACTTCGGTAGAGGTATCAGAGCGACAGTATTCTGCGAAGGAGGTACAGGAATTATTCTCAAGGATCATCAGGAAAATGGACAGGCTGATATTGGCCGGTAATGAGACATTGGATCGTGTGGATGAGGACCTGGATCTGGTCACAGATATCCCGGGGGAGCCTGTGAAGGTCTCCTGGGAACTGGACCGGTATGACGTAATGGATATCCAGGGCAAACTTAAGGAGCAGAATATCTCTGAAAAAGGAGTTCTTGTAAAACTGAATGCAGTCCTTACCTATACGGCAAACGAAAAAGAGCAGGCTTCTTATCAGTGCGTGGCATGTGTATATCCGAAAAAACTAAGCGGAGAAGAAAGCACAAAAAAGAATGTTGAAGAGGCAATAAAAAAAGCAGATACAGCAACAAAAGAAAAGAAAAAACTAATTCTGCCAGAGATGCTGGACACAAATGAACTCAGATATTATCAGGCCTTTAATGAACGCGGACCGGTTATAACGGTAATGGGAATGATGATAGGGATACTTCTGTATGCATTACAAAAACAGAATATCCGAAAGGCAGAAGAAGAAAGAAAAAAGCAGATGATCGAAGATTATCCGGAAGTCATCAGCAAACTGACATTGTATCTTGGTGCAGGAATGACGGTAAAGAAGGCATGGAGAAAGATAACCGAAGGATACATGAAGGAAAAAGAAGACGAAAATGAAAGATACGTATATGAAGAAATGAGACAGACCTGCCATGAAATGGACAGCGGCGTAACAGAAGCTGAAGGCTATGAAAATTTTGGAAGACGATGTGATCTGCAGATTTATATAAGGCTAGGAGCACTATTGTCACAAAATTTAAGAAAAGGAACGAAGGGATTATCAGAACTTTTAAAGCTGGAATCCATACAGGCTTTTGAAGAACGGAAGGCGCGGGCGAAAAGACTGGGTGAAGAAGCAGGAACGAAGCTGCTTTTGCCAATGTTTCTGATGCTGGTAGTAGTATTGATCATTGTTATAGTTCCGGCTTTTTTGACCATGCAGATATAAAGGATAAGAAAGGAAGAGATGTTATGTGGAGAATACGATATGCATTACAGGTATTAAAAGATGACAGGGGAATCGGAGTAGTGGAAGTGATATTGATCCTGGTGGTTCTCATTGGGCTTGTTATCATCTTCAAATCCCAGCTTACCAGTCTGGTGCAGACAATCTTTGAAAAAATCACCAGTGAAAGTTCGGGAATTTAAGTTATTATGCATTCGAAAGAAGCGGCCGGCTGTAGATTATGCAGATACCGAAGAGTGCAGGAAAAGCGGCCGGATAGGGACTGTTTGAATGGAGAAGTTACAGTCTATCTGACGTTGACTTTTGTTCTGTTTGTTTCTTTGATACTGGCTCTTGTGGAAAGTGCGTCGGTGCAGATGGCAAAGAATTACAGGCGGGCAGATATGAACCGGGCATTGGAATGTGTATTTGCAGAATATCAGAAAGAATTACTGGAAAATTATGACGTATTTGCCATTGAATGCGGTTATGAGACTGGGACTTACACGGAACAGAATATTCTGGATCGTCTTTCTTATTACGATGCAGATATGGAAAATGAGATAGAGCGGATCCAGTTGTTTACAGATAATAGCGGAGAGTTATTTCGTGATCAGGTCGGAAAATACATGAAACATAAGTACGGGATCGCGTGGGCGGATAAATATCTGGGAAATGTCTCTCTCTGGAAGAACCAGGAAGAGAAAGCGGATGAATTTACTGAGGAAGAGGAAAAGCAAAATGATCAGCTTAAGGATCTTTTAGGAGAACAGGAAGCAGAACTTCCGGAAGAGGAAAATCCGATGCAGCATGTAGCAGAATTGAAACGTTCACCAATCTTAGAACTTGTGCTTCCGAAAGATAAGACAATATCGGAGAAACAGATATCATTACAGGAGATGCCGGAAAAAAGAGAAAATCATACCGGATATGGGGCTTTTTCAGATGTGGAACCGGAGGATGGAACGTTGACGTCCGTTTTGCTCGGAGAATATGTGATAGATCATTTTACAGATTTTACCGATGGACCGAAAGGAGGAGAACTTGATTATGAACTGGAATATATTCTGGCGGGCCGGGAAAGTGACAAAGGAAATCTGGAAACGGTGGCAAAGAAGCTTGTGATGTTGAGATTTGTGCCGAATTATATTTATCTTCAGACGAGCAGTACAAAACAGGCGGAAGCAAGGGCGGCGGCCGGGACTTTATGTACACTCCTGGCAGTCCCGGCTGTTACAGAGGCAGCGGCGCAGGGAATCCTGCTTGCCTGGGCATATGGAGAATCCGTTATGGATGTCAGGTCACTCTTAGACGGGCAAAAGGCCGCAATTACAAAAGATGATACGAACTGGCAGTTATCGTTGTCCGGTCTTATGAAACTTGGAACAGATGAAGATACAGGAACCGGCATGGATGTGCAGGATGGTATGGGATACAAAGACTATATGAGGATGCTCTTATTTCTGGAAGGAAAGGAACGCATGTCTATGCGGGCAATGGGCATCATTGAGAAAAACATGCAGAGCATTTACGGACAGCCGGCGTTCCGGATCGATTACTGTGCAGGAAGAATGGAGATCCGTACAGTGTGTAATCTAAGAAGAGGAATAAAGTATCAGTACCGGACATATTACGGTTATCAGTAGAAAGAATCAGAGAACAAGATGTAATAGTATGAGGCGGATAAAGATGCCCTTTCAGGCATCAAAAATATCCCAAAATTATAATAAAAAAACAAAGAAAGGAGCAGGATTCGCATTATGAGTAACAATTTACTCCCCTCACAACCTATCTGTTATTCAGGCCTTGAAAGGGTATCTTTATCCGTCTCACAACTATTGCGCAGATTTTCCGATGACAGACAGAAAGGAAGCGTGACGGCAGAGGCAGCGGTTGCTGTACCGGTGTTCTTTCTGGCAGTCGTTACGATGTTGTATCTTCTGGAGATGATGGCAGTACATACGGCAGTGAGAAGCGGTCTTCAATATGCAGGAAAAAAAGCAGCTAAAGAAAGTTGTGTGACGCAGATGCTGATGCCGTCAAGGATAGAGAATGATCTGGTGTATGCAGTGGGTGAAGAACGGCTTGGAAGAAGTATTGTAAGAGGCGGGAGCAGTGGAATAGACTGTTCACGGTCGAAGATGTCGGCCCGAACCGGGATCGGTAAATTAACGGCAGAGTATCAGGTAGTCATTCCGGTGCCGCTATTTGGGATTGCTCCGGTAAAATGCAGTGAGAAAATGAAGATAAAGGCGTGGAGCGGATATGAACGGGAAGGGTGGATGGATACGGGAAATGATACGGTGTATGTAACGGAAACAGGACTTGTATATCATAAAGATTATCATTGTTCGCATCTGGATCTGTCGATCCGCATGACTCATTTGGAACTGGTAGAGGGACTTCGCAATGAAAACGGAGGCAAATACTATCCATGTGAACACTGTGTAAAAGGAAACGGGGGAAACATTTATATTACGAATTCGGGAGACCGGTATCACAGTTCGCTGTCGTGCAGTGGTTTAAAACGGACGATATATGCAATACCGATATCGGAGGCGGCAGGAAAGGGGGCCTGTTCCAGATGTGGACAATAAGCAAGGTGCTGGCAATGGCTGTATTAACAGGACTGTCAGTGATGGATTATAGAATACGGAAAGTTCCGCGGGATGTACTTCTGCTATGTATGGCAGGGGTGATCATCTATCAGGTACTGACGGGAAATGTAGACTGGAAATTGTCGGTGGCCGGTGGATTAAGCGGCATATTATTTTTATGGATCAGTAAAATTACCAATGAAGCGATTGGGTATGGGGACAGCCTGGCAATTCTGATCCTGGGGATATATCTGGGAATCTGGGGACTTTTGGAAGTGCTTATGACGGCATTTTTCATCCTTGGAATTATCGGATTGATCTGTGTGGTAATAAAAAGAAAAAAGAAAGGACTTGCTTTTCCTTTTTATCCATTTCTGACAGTGGGATATCTGCTTGGGGTGTGTATAGGAGGAATCTGAGATGGAGGAAAGAAAGCAAAGGTGGTTAAAGGGTAGTTTTACCGTGGAGATGGCTTTTCTGATACCAATGATATTATTCCTGATCATGGGATGTATAAGGATATCTTTTTATTATCATGACAAGAATATTATTGCAGGAGCCGCATATGAAACGGCGGTTACGGGAAGTACAAAGGTGAGAGAAAAGGATGGAATCAGCGAGAGTGAATTAAATGCGTTATTCAAAGAAAGGGTGGGAAGGAAGTGTATCTTATTTTCAAGAATAAGAGTACAAAGCAGTGTGGGAAAAGATGAAATTAAAGTACAGGCAGCTGCAAGACGAAAGAAAATGGCAATATCTGTAGAAAGCCGTGCAGCGGTGACAGAACCGGAGAAATATATCCGGGATATCAGAAGGATTAAAAAATGAGAAGGATCAGATAATGGAACGAAAGATAACGATAGAAGAACACGTATTATATAAAGAGGATTACCAGATGAAAATGTTAAAAGCAAATTCGCCGGAGGGCTTTTTGCATGTAGGAGGAAGAGGTGTTAATGGCAGCAGTTATTATGATTATGATGTAAGTGGTAAAGTATCAATGCAGGCGATGTATGCCAGAGCGAAATTAAAAGCAGAAGATATAAGGCACTTTATGGAACAGTTAGGAAATGTACTTAAGGAAGCGGAACGTTATCTTCTGGATATTCATTGTATCCTGATGGATCCGGAATACATTTTCTATGAAGAGGGCAGATATTATTTTTGTTATTATCCTTTGGCAAAACAGGATATATGGGAGAAGTTTCATATATTGACGGAGTATATGGTAAAAGTTGCGGATTATCAGGAAGAAGAATGTGTCCGTCTGGCATTTTTATTGCATAAAGAGACAATGGAGGATAATTACAGTCTGGAAAAACTAATTGCAGCATGTGAAGAAAAGAAAAAAGAAGAAACGAAGATTCCGGATATAAGAGATATAAGAAAAGAAACGATGATCGATGAATTGCTGGAGGAACGAAGGGAAAAGACATCATATTATGATACCAGAGAACATGACTGGATATCGGAGCAGGAGATGGGGAGTTCGATCATGAGAGAGACGGATAATCTATGGATGCCGGTAAAGCGCTTCCTGAATAAACACAAGAAGTCAAAATGGGGTGACTGGGACGGACTGCATATAGAGGAAGAAGAGCTGTGATAAAATTCAGTTAAATATAGAATAAAATGATTAAGAATTCAGGTAATCTATGTTATACTAAAAGAGACAGAAGATGAACAAAGCGAAAGGTAATGAAGCGTATAAATGAACAAGAATACGATTAAAGCGCCATGTACGATATTACTGGCAGCAGTGAATGTCATTGTATTTCTGGTCCTGTCTTTTCTGGGGATGACAGAAGATGGTGAATTCATGTTGAAGCACGGAGCCATGTATGTTCCATATCTGATACAAAGAGGAGAGTACTACAGGCTATTTTCCAGTATGTTTCTTCACTTTGGGTATGATCATCTTGTCAATAATATGATTGTACTTGTAGCTATGGGATGGAATCTTGAACTTGACATAGGAAAAGTAAAGTTTCTCATTGTGTATTTTGTAAGTGGACTGGCGGGGAATGTTCTGTCGGCATGGTGGGATATACAGACCGGAAGTATGGCTATATCGGCGGGAGCGTCCGGTGCTATCTTTGGGATCATTGGAGCACTTCTGTATGTGGCAATCCGTAACAGAGGACGGATTGGAGACATATCCGGCAGAGGCCTGGTCTTTATGATCGTACTGACATTGTATTATGGATTTACCAGTGGTGGTGTTGATAATATGGCACACATAGGAGGCCTGCTTGCCGGCTTTTTATCAGGAGTTCTTCTCTATCGGAAGCGTAAGGATAAATACCGTACCGGCATATTGTGCTGATCTAAGTGTAATTGTACCGTGATGAGCCTGGATGATCCGGCGTGTGATTGCAAGACCAAGTCCGGTTCCATCAACTTTGTGAGTGATGAATGGTTCAAAGATGTGTTCCTGATCTTCAGGAGCAATACCACAGCCGTTGTCAGAGATTTCGATATGAAGCAAATCTGCATCGGCGGTTACGGACAATGAGATCTGTGGGGAGTGTGCCGGCATATCGTGCTGATCCTGAGAAGGTGATTCGGTACGGACCGCATCAGCGGCATTGCGAAGAAGATTGAGCAGTGCCTGACGAAGTTTTACAGAATCGGCAGATAGAACTGGCAGATCTTCCGGTATGTATGAAGTGAATTCAATATCTGTATCTATAATAGAAGAAGCAAAGGACAGAGCAATTCTGCGGAAAAAGCTGCCGGTACTTAACGGAGCAAGATCCAGCCGTTCACCGTTGTTATAAGAAGACAGATCTTCTAATAACAGTTTCATATATTCGATGTCCTGGTGAAGCTCTGACCAGTGAGCGAATTCCAGTACTTCGGGATGTTGTGATTCGATAAGTTGAAGCGTGCTGTAAACGAGGGTCAGAGGATTACGGATTTCGTGACTGATGGTGCTGATATCCATCTGATGAGACTTAAAAATCCGGTTAAAAAGTTCTTCTGTTTCAGGATGTTCCTGTATAATCTGTTGTAATTTGTCATGGTCTGTCGATGATAACATAATAACTACCGCCCCTTTCTGAGGTATCAGTTTAGCATTGGTGGTTTAAATAATCAATCATTTATTTTCAGAGAAAGAAGGATAATATTATGAAAGACAATAACTGCATTTTTTGTAAACTTGCAAATGGAGAGATTCCTACAGCTACTATTTATGAAGATGAAGATTTTCGTGTGATCCTGGATGCAAATCCGGCAGCTAAGGGACATGCACTCATCCTTCCGAAAGAACATTATGCCAATCTTTATGAGCTGGATGATGAGCTTGCGGGAAAATCAATGATTCTTGCAAAGAAGATGATTACAAAGCTTACAAAAGCACTGGACTGTGATGGCTATAATATCGTCCAGAACAATGGTGAAGCAGCCGGACAGACAGTATTTCATTATCATGTACATATGATTCCAAGACACAAAGATGATAAAGTGGGACTTGGATGGACAATGCATGAACTTACAGAAGAAGAAAAAGAAGATGTTTTATCGAAAATTTAACAGATAAAAGATAGGAGCGTAAAGTGGAAAAAGAGTTTACAGAGGGAGATGCCTTTGTGGCTGCATACAGCGAATACTTCGGTGTTGTATACAAAGAGGCATTAAAATACTCTGGAAACCATCACATAGCAGAAGAGATTGCTCAGGATGCCTTTTTCACCGCATATATACAGTGTGGAAGTGAATCAAAACAGCAGATAAAAATATGGATGCTTATGTTCGCAAGATACAGAGCGATGAATTATATAAGAGATCATAAGCGTGAAGTTCCATTGGCAGAGATTACGATGTCAGAGGACAGATATCCGAATTCATTGATCGATGACAGTTCGGAAGATCAGGTGGTTGCACTGCTGAAAGAAAAATGCTTTCGTGAACTTGGAATTGATATTTTTCAGGAACTGTATCAGAAGAATGCGAGATGGTACAAAGCCGTGACTCTTGTATATTATGCGGATATGCCACAGAAAGAAGTCGCAAAGAGAATGGGCATTACATTAAATGCATTAGAAGGCATACTAAAGAGAGCAAGAAAATGGATGATAAAAAGGTATAAAGATCAGTATGACCGCTTACACGATATATAAAAAACAGGTGGGATGTACAGCCACCTGTTTTTTATATCAAAGTATGCAAGAGGATCTGCCGATGGCAGATCCTGTACATAAGGTCAATAGATGAGAATGTTTCCGGATTAGTGTCTGGCAGCAGCCTCGATCAGATCAATGATGGTGTCGATAGAATTCTGCTGAGGAGAATTCTTCATGGTCTGAATGTATGTTTCACGATTCTGATACAGGTTCATGATCGCATCAAGAAGAACATCATGATTAAGCTCTTCCTCTTCAAGAACGACACTGTAGCCCTGACGTTCGAAAGAACGGGCATTTAAGATCTGGTCTCCACGACTTGCATTTGCAGAAAGTGGAATCAGAAGATTCGGTTTGTGCAGTGCAAGAAGTTCGCAGATCGCATTGGCTCCGGCTCTGGAGATAACGAGATCCGTCAGAGCAAAGAGGTCTTTTAATTCGTCTTTGATATATTCGAATTGTGCATAACCCTGAAGGCCTTTCAGAGATTCATCAACTTTGCCCTTACCACAGAGATGAACAACCTGGAAAGACTGAAGCAGTTCAGGAAGGACACTGCGGACTGCATCGTTGACGGCAACTGAACCAAGACTTCCACCGACTACCATGATTACCGGTTTGTCCTGTGTGAAGTGCAAAAATTCTAAAGCTTTATATTTATCACCGGATAACAGTTCCTGACGAATAGGAGAGCCTGTCAGAACAGCCTTTCCAGCAGGAAGATGCTCGATGGTTTCCGGGAAATTACAGCAGATTTTTGATGCCGATGGCATAGAAATCTTATTAGCAAGTCCCGGTGTCATGTCTGACTCATGGATAATGGTCGGAACATGACGGCTTTTACCGGCAAGAACAACAGGAACGGATACGAAGCCACCTTTGGAAAAGATTACATCAGGATGAAGAATCTTTACAAGTTTTTTCGCTTCGCCGAGTCCTTTGATTACACGGAATGGATCTGTAAAGTTCTGAACGCTGAAATAGCGGCGAAGTTTACCGGTTGAGATTCCATGATACGGGATACCGAACTGTTCAATCAGTTCTTTTTCAATTCCGTTGTAAGAACCTATATAGTGAATATCATAGTTTAATTCTTTCAGGCGTGGCAGAAGAGCGATGTTAGGTGTAACATGCCCGGCAGTACCGCCACCGGTTAAGATAATACGTTTCATAATTACCTCCAGACTTGAATATGTATTATTTTCGAATCAATAATATAATAAAGATTATACCTATATTATACTTTCTGAAAGAAATAGGTCAAGTGGCAAAACTATGGAGAAATTTGAAGACCAGTCAAAAATTTGAGGGTAGCAAAATGAATAATGAGAAAGATGAATTGAAAGAATGCATTGCCAGAGAATTTGAGGAGATTGCAAAAGAGGAAGAAGAGTCCCTTGAAAAGGATACGAGTCTTGTTGTGCCTGAGGGAACGAAGGAGGCTGTCTTTGCAAGATTAAAAGAACAGATGAGAGAATATCAGCGCGAACAGGCGGAAAATGAAGCCAGAGAAAGAGAAGAAGCCATCAATAACCTGTCTGAAGAAGACCGCAAAGCACTGGAACTCGGAAGAAAGATGCTGAAGGCTGAAGTTGGAACGGCAGATACATCAGAAAAGAAAGTTCATTATCGCAGAAAACCTCTGAAGATATATCTGGCACTGGCCGCTGTTATCGTATGCGTACTGGCAATGGGAATCACCAGCATGGGAGGACCGGAAAGAGTTGTACGGATGGTGAGACAGGCTGTTGGAGATAGAGAAGTTGAGAAAAATAGTACCAGCCGGAAAATTAAAACGATAGCAAGTGAGGATGAGGAAAAGGCCTATCAGGAAATAAGAGATGCTTTCGATACAGATGTAGTTAAAATATTTGTCTGCTTACCAGATATGAAATTTGATACGATGAATCTGGATGAGAGTAAACAGGTTGCGGAGATGTATTATAGTTATGATGGTGAAACAATCGGATATATAATTAATATGCCATACAGAGATAGTTCTTTGGGGATAGATTTTGAAGATTCAATAGAAAAGGAATATTCCAAAGTTGTAAATGATTGTGAAATCAAGATAACAATATATAAACTTGAAGATAATAAAAAATCAGGATGTGTTGCGAGATTTAAACATGGAAGTATAGAATATTTATTAACAGGAACAATGAAACAACAAGATTTCGAAAAAATTTTAAAAAATTTATTTTTTCCAAAATAAATGCGACAGTTTTTTGAAAGTTATGTGTATTAATATATGAGGGCGAAAAAATAAGTACGAACGGAGGTGAGATATGAAGAGGAGATTAGTGTCTATGTGTCTGGCAGTAATGCTGGTCGGAGGATTATCGCTGTCGTCAATGCAGGAAGTTAGAGCTGCAGGAAATAAAGTGATTGATGGATCGGAATTAACCCATGATGAGGAATCAATAGGTTATGATACCAAGATTACCAGAGGTGAAGATTTGATGACGGGTTATTCTAAATGCACGAAGCTCGCAAAAGGCAAGATATATGTTGGTGGGACGACGATTGCAAGACATGTAGTTGACAGCGTACAAATAGGTGTACTTGTAGAACGCGCCAAAGAAGAAGATACAGAATGGTCTTACTACGACGGATGGCAGAAAGAAAACCTGAATATGAATCGTGTAACTTCTAACAGGACGTTATACGTCGAAGGTGATTATTATTACCGTGTACGTTGCACACATGCAGCTAACAGCGACGTGAGCAGTTCATTTACTGATGGTATTTATATCGATTAATATCCTCAAAAGAGCATAGAAGCAAAAAACACAACACAAGAAGCAAAAAAACAGTAAAGTTAAAAAAACAACGATGAATGTTTAAAGTAGAACAATAGGACGGAATAACTCGAGGTAATTAAAGGACCGAAGGTCCGATGCAAGCAGAAGATTATAAAGCAGTGGTAAAAGATGTAGTTGGCAGGGATTGAAAAATAAGGTAGTTTATAACAAGGCAAAGACGTAAAAATATGTAATTATAATGTATAACAAAAAAACCATAAACTAATAAAGACAAATATCCATAAAACAAATAAAAGATAAGTAATGCATCAATACTAGTGAACGAAAAACAATTAAAAAAGTAACAATTGTAATAAGTAAACGAAACACTGAATAAAGATCGAAATCTTGCAGTATGAGTACATAAAAAAGAAGGTATCCCCATAAAAGGCTACAAGTCTTCCCCGATAAGGGGAGGACAAGTAGCCTTTTTTTTCTGTAGTTATGAAATTCGCAGAAAATTATTCTCCAAGAGCCTGTTTTAAAGCTTTGGATAACTGGTCAGGGCAGGATGTTGGTCTTGCACCACATTTTGTTCCTTCCAGACGTTTGATCACTTCGTGAGCGTCCATTCCTTTTACAAGGCTGCTGATTCCGGCTGTATTTCCGGCACATCCGCCTACGAATTCTACATTTGCGATTTTATCTCCGTCAAGTTCTACATGGATCAGTCGAGAACAGACTCCTGATGGTTTGTAATCCATATCTATTACCTCCTGTTGCTTTTGTAAATAATTGTTTTATTGTCATACGTCTCAGATTATAACAGAGATTCTGTCTGTTTGCTACTTATTTCGCCGGTTGAAATCGAATTTTCTATAAGATATAATAGGGCATAGACGAATTAATATAGAAAATATCGTAATAACAGGAGGATATAGAGCTATGATAGGTATTATCGGAGCAATGGAAGAAGAAGTGGCAGAACTTAAAAAAGATATGCAGATCGATGAGACTATAGAACAGGCAGGGATGGTATTCTGCAAAGGTTCATTGGGCGGCAAAGATGTTGTTATTGTAAGAAGTGGTATCGGTAAGGTGAATGCAGGAATCTGTGCACAGATCCTGGTGGACAGATTTGGTGTGGATACATTGATTAATACCGGTATTGCGGGTTCACTGGATGCACAGATCGATATCGGAGATATGGTGATCTCGACAGATGCACTGCATCACGATATGGATGCGACGATATTCGGAGATCCGGCAGGACAGATCCCAAGAATGGACACACTGTCATTCCCGGCAGATGAAAAACTGGTCAAGAAGGCAGTAGCAGCAAATGAGAAAGCCAATCCGGATATTCACACATTTACCGGAAGAGTGGTAAGCGGCGATCAGTTTATTTCGGATAAAGATGTGAAGGAAAGAATCTCATCATTATTCCATCCGATGTGTGTAGAGATGGAAGGTGCGGGAATTGCCCAGGCAGCTTACCTGAACAAAGTTTCGTATGTCATCATTCGTGCAATTTCGGATAAAGCTGACAACAGCGCGACTATGGATTATCCAACGTTTGAAAAGAAGGCAATTGCCCACAGTGTAAGACTTATGAAGGAATTACTGCCGATGATCTAGGTATAAGTGAAAAGGCATACAATTTAAAATATCATAGAATGTGCCCGGAACCGACATGATATGTGGTTTTCTGTGCGAAATATGAGGAACGAAATTAAGCGCCCTCCTGTTTGATTTACAGTATAATGCAAATCAAAAGGAGGGCTTTTATTATGCTGGAAATGTTATTGGACAAGAAGTTACTGTTCGTACTCATGGGGATCCTGACCGGACTTGGTGTGGTGGACAAGTGTATCGTGAGTATGACGATGAAACGTATGGTGGAGGCGGCGGGAAGTATGAGTAAGAGTAACCACCCGCTGATGCGCCTGGTCCGTGCAAAATTCGAACACGCATGTATGATCAGCGATACGGTGGAAAACGTAGGGGTATTTGTGGATAAGTATCTGTATGAGTATAAAGTCTGTGGATTACGACTTCACACGCTGCGCAGACTGGAGAAGATATGTGCGGGACTGCTTATCGTAACCGGACTTGTCGGTGCGGGACTGAGTTATCGGGTATATGGCATGGGAGATGCTGTCCTGCGGATGGGTGCATGTGGCGCAGGACTTGGAATCCTGGTATGGCTGTTCCATCTGACAACGGATGAGAATTATTGCATGCAGATGGCAAAGAACTATATGGTAGATTATCTGGAAAATGTATGTCTCCACAAGTATGAAAAGGCAAATCAGAAAGAACGCACCGGACGAAGAGACAGTGTGATCAAAAAAGACGAGACAAATGATACAAAAGAAGAAAAGGCAGAAAAAGAGGACAAAACGGAGCAAGAAGAAAAAGAAGAATCTGTTCCGGTATCCGGCTCCGGTGTTGTGCAGATGCAGCGTGAGAGCCGCAGAAAAGAAAGAGTAAAGGAGAACGCCAGGAACCTGGCAAAAGCATCGGCGCGGCTTGCCGGTACAGACGGGAGTAAAAGGACAGAAGATATATTGCAAGAAGAGGTACAAAGTACCGGGACTCTGGCCGGTAATGCGCAGGCAATGGAGATTAAAGGAAATGCCGATAAGGAGTCTGCACAGGAAGATGTACAGGAAGAAATACCGAAAGAAGACACCATACGTGAGCTTCCAAAGGATGAGATGATCCGCCAGATCCTGCGGGAGTTTATGGCTTGATAATATAATGTTATTTTGCTAAAATATACGCATGAATAATATATTTGATAAATTAAAGAATTACAGCGATTCTGACTACTATGCATTCCATATGCCGGGGCACAAGAGAAATCTGGATCTGATGGACGGGACATCTCCGTACCGGATCGATATTACAGAGATTGATGGCTTTGATGATCTGCATCATGCAGAGGGAATTCTAAGAGATGCGCAGGAAAGAGCAGCAAGAGTTTACCATGCGGACGAGACACATTTTCTGGTGAATGGAAGTACGGTTGGAATCTTAAGTGCAATATTAGGAACAACTGAAAAAGGAGATTCCATACTTGTGGCAAGAAATTGCCACAAGTCTGTGTATCATGCGATATATCTGAATGAACTGGATCCGGTCTACCTCTATCCGAAATTCGATACGGAACAGGGACTTAGCACAGAGATTGATGCTGCGGATGTACAGAAAGCACTGGAAAAACATCCGAAGATCCGCGCGGTGATGATCGTGTCACCGACATATGATGGTGTGGTGTCGGACATCGAAAAGATTGCAGAGATTGTGCATGCAAAAGGGTGTCCGCTGATCGTGGATGAAGCACACGGTGCGCATTTCGGATTTGATCCGTATTTCCCAAAGAGTGCGAATATATATGGTGCGGATCTGGTGATCAACAGTCTTCATAAGACGCTTCCGGCGCTGACACAGACGGCGCTTCTGCATGTGAACGGGGACATGGTGAACCGAAGAAAAGTGAAACAGTATCTGGATATGCTGCAGACGAGCAGTCCGTCGTATATATTGATGGCGAGTATCGATGCGTGTATCGGAATGCTGGAAGAGACACTTGAAACGCATTCGGATGCAAGATCAGATTATAAATATAAAAATATTTTTTCTGAGTATGCCAATCGCATTGAAGCACTTCGCAAAGATCTGAAACGGCTTAAGTATCTGAAAATTGTCCAGACTGATAATACAGACCGCTATGACAGATCCAAATTCGTGATCTCCGTAAAACACGCACCGATGTCCAGTCACGAGCTGTATGAGATATTACTTCATAGATATCATTTGCAGATGGAAATGTTGGCAGGGACCTATGTTCTGGCTATGACAACTGTGGGAGATACGCAGGAAGGTCTGGACCGGTTGAGAGATGCGCTGCTAGAGATTGATAAAGAGATAGATACCAGGCAGGGCCGGCCGGCTGCTATTGAAACTGACCTCCCACTTTCCGGCAGACAGCCGGCACTTGAAAAAGTGTGGACGATCGCAGAGGCGGTGAACCGCAGGGATAAGATACAAAAACGAAGCTTTGAAGACAGTATCGGATGCATTTCTGTGGAATACGCATACCTCTATCCGCCGGGAAGCCCGCTGATCGTACCGGGTGAGCGTATTACAAAAGAAGCGGTAGAGATACTTCACTGGTATCAGGAACATGATTTTTCGATTGAGGGACTTCAATCGGAAGATGGCATAGAGGTGTGGATAGATGGGTAAGATATACTACATGATGGGTAAAAGCTCTTCGGGAAAGGATACGATTTACAAAGATATCAGAAAGGATCTTCCGGAACTTAAGACTTTAACTTTATATACGACCAGACCGATGCGTGAAGGCGAGAAAGATGGAGTGGAATATTACTTCGTAACGGATGAAATACTTGAAAAATACCGTGAAGAGGGTAAAATAATTGAACTTCGCACCTATCAAACCGTGTATGGGGACTGGAAATATGCTACAATAGATGATGGACAGATTAATCTGGATGAAAATGATTATCTCATGATCGGTACACTGGAGTCTTATATAAAGACAAAAGAGTACTATGGAAATGAGAACCTGATCCCGCTTTATATCGAAGTGGAGGACAAAGAACGCCTGATGCGCGCGATCGTGCGAGAACAGCAGCAGGATCATCCGGGCTATGAAGAAGTCTGCAGAAGATTTCTGGCTGATCAGAAAGATTTTTCGGAGGATAATCTGAAGAAAGCAGGAATTACAAGAAGATATCAGAATGATGATAAAGTACGATGCAAAGAAGAAATAGTAGAGGTAATACGAGATGGGAAGCTTTAAAGATGTGGTTGGCCACAAAGACATATTAAAATATATCAGCAGTGCAGTAGAGAATAACAGGGTCTCTCATGCATATATTCTGAACGGGGAGAGAGGTTCCGGTAAGAAGATGCTGGCGAATCTGTTCGCCATGACGCTTTTGTGTGAGACCGGGGACAATGAACCGTGTGGAAAATGTCATTCCTGCAAGCAGGCAGAGAGTGGCAATCATCCGGACATTATCCGTGTGACACATGAAAAGCCGAACAGCATCAGCGTAGATGATATCCGTACACAGGTGAATAACACTGTGGATATCAAACCATATCAGGGACCGTACAAAGTCTACATTATCCCACAGGCAGATATGATGACACCGCAGGCACAGAATGCGATCCTGAAGACGATCGAGGAACCGCCGTCATATGCAGTTTTCTTGCTGCTGACGGAGAATGCGGAGACATTACTTCCGACGATCAATTCCAGATGTGTAATGTTAAAGCTGCGTAATATCAAAGATACACTGATCAAAAAGTATCTGATGGAGAATCTGGAGATCCCGGATTATAAAGCAGATATGTGCACGGCATTTGCACAGGGTAATATGGGACGTGCGATCATGCTGGCCAATTCCGATCATTTTAACGAGATCAGAGAAGAAGCGGTACAGCTTCTGAAGCATATCAGTGAGATGGAATTAAATGAAATCGTTGCTGCGGTTAAGAATATATCCGTATATAAATTAGAGATCACAGACTACCTGGACATTATCATGATCTGGTACAGGGATGTCTTATTATATAAAGCAACAAAAGAGATTGACAAGGTCGTATTCAAAGACCAGTTACAGAGTATAAAAGAACAGGCGAGAAAGAGCTCTTATGAAGGAATCGAACTGATCCTGGAGAGCCTTGAGAAAGCGAAAGCCAGACTGAAAGCGAATGTTAACTTCGATCTGGTTATGGAGCTTTTGTTCCTGACCATAAAGGAGAACTAATCATATGACGAAGGTAATAGGCGTTAGATTCAGAACTGCCGGGAAAATATATTTCTTTTCACCGGGAAAACTTGAGATCAAGACCGGTGATAAGGTAATCGTTGAGACTGCAAGAGGTGTGGAATTTGGTTCTGTAGTAACCGGACCGAAAGAAGTGGAAGATGACAAGATCACACAGCCACTCAAATCCGTGATCCGTCTTGCGACAGAGGACGATAAGAAAAAAGAAGAGAAGAATAAAGAAAAAGAAAAAGAAGCATTCAAGATTTGTTTAGACAAGATCCACAAACACGGCCTTGAGATGAAACTGATCGATGCGGAATATACATTTGATAATAATAAAGTGCTGTTTTACTTTACGGCAGACGGACGAATTGATTTCCGTGAGCTTGTAAAGGATCTGGCGAGTGTGTTCCGTACCAGAATCGAGTTAAGACAGATCGGAGTGCGTGATGAGACGAAGATCCGCGGCGGGATCGGTATCTGTGGAAGACCACTTTGCTGCCACACGTATTTATCTGAGTTCGCACCGGTATCGATCAAGATGGCGAAAGAACAGAATCTTTCACTGAACCCGACAAAGATATCCGGAGTTTGCGGAAGACTGATGTGCTGTCTGACGAATGAAGAAGAGACATATGAAGAACTGAACAGTCATCTTCCGGCGAACGGAGATCATGTGACGACACCGGAAGGATTAAGAGGAGATGTACAGTCAGTTAACGTGCTCCGCCAGCTGGTTAAGGTTGTTGTGACGCTGGATAATGACGAGAAAGAGATCCGTGAATATCCGGCAGCAGAACTGAAGTTCAAACCAAGACGTAAGAAGAAAGACGTAAGACTTTCGAAAGAAGAGATGAAGGAACTGAAGGCGTTAGAAGAAAAGAACGGAGCGTCAAAATTAGATGATAACTAAATTACTTCCGAATGAAAGACTGGATGATCTGCAGATCAAAGGATATGAGATCATTCAAAGTCCGGGCCGTTTCTGTTTTGGAATGGATGCAGTGCTTTTGTCAGCATTTGCCAGAGTAAAGAAGAATGAAAAAGCACTGGATCTCGGAACGGGAACAGGAATTCTTCCGATACTTCTGGAGGCAAAATATCCGGGACTGCATTATACGGGACTGGAGATCCAGGAAGAGAGTGCAGATATGGCAAGGCGCAGTGTCAGTTATAACGGGCTGGAAGAACGGATCGACATTGTAACGGGAGATATCAAGGAGGCAGCATCCATATTCGGAGCCGCCTCTTTTGGGGTTATTACAACCAATCCCCCGTATATGATCGGAGACCACGGACTGAAGAATCAGAATGAAGCATTGTATATTGCAAGACATGAGGCACTTTGTACACTGGATGATATCTTAAGAGAGAGTGCGAAGATACTGAAAGTCAAAGGAAGATTCTATATGGTCCACAGACCGTTCAGGCTTCCGGAGATCATGACAAAGATGTGTGCGTATGGAATTGAGCCGAAGCGTATGCGGCTGGTATATCCGTATATAGATAAAGAACCGAATATGGTTCTGATCGAGGGAATGAAGGGCGGAAATCCGAGGATGCAGGTAGAACCGCCGTTGGTTGTATATCAGAAAGATGGAAGTTATACGGAGGAACTGCTTGCACTCTACAGAATGAGTCCGTCGTAAGTAAGGAAAATATCACGGCGCAAAAGCCATGGCAGCAGATGGAACGGGCAGATAGGTACAGAGCAGGTACCAAACATAAGATGGAGGAGTATGAGATGGCAGGAACATTGTACTTATGTGCAACACCGATAGGGAATCTGGAAGATATGACATTCCGGGCGGTGAGGATATTAAAAGAAGTGGATCTGATCGCAGCAGAAGATACCAGAAACAGTATCAAGCTTCTGAATCATTTTGAGATTAAGACACCGATGACCAGCTATCATGAATATAATAAGATAGAAAAAGGACACAAACTTGTAGAACGTCTGCAGGGCGGTGAGGACATTGCAGTGATCACGGATGCCGGGATGCCAGGAATCTCTGATCCGGGCGAAGAACTGGTGAAGATGTGTCAGGAAGCAGGGATCACGGTTACAGCTGTTCCGGGAGCCTGTGCATGTGTCACGGCGCTTACGATATCCGGACTTGGAACGAGAAGGTTCGCATTTGAGGCATTTCTTCCAACGGATAAGAAAGAAAGACAGGCCGTTCTGGAGGAACTGAAAGATGAGACGAGAACTATGGTCATTTATGAAGCACCGCACAGACTGGTCCGTACATTGAAGACGCTTCAGGAGACTCTCGGTAACAGACGTATCAGCATCTGCAGAGAACTTACGAAGAAGCACGAGACCGTATTTGCCACAACGATCGAAGATGCGCTGGTATATTATGATGTACAGGAGCCGAAGGGTGAATGTGTCATGGTGATCGAAGGAAAGAGCAGAGAAGAGATCCGCAATGAGGAAAAAGCCAGATGGGAAGAGATGAGTATCGAAGAACATATGGAACTTTATCTCGGACAGGGAATGGACAAAAAGTCTGCGATGAAACAGGTGGCAAAAGACAGAGGTGTAGGAAAAAGAGATATTTACCAGGCACTTTTATAGGCTGTTCGTCAACTTGTATAGAAAAAGAGAAAAAGATTGTTCAACTTGGGCATTACCCGGGTTGAACTTTTTTTATATACTTTTATCAGAACGAAACAGATAACGACTGGAATAAAAATGATTATAAATCAGGAGGAATTATAGCAATGGCAAGTTTATCATTGAAACACATTAACAAAACATATCCAAATGGATTTGAAGCAGTGAAAGACTTCAACCTTGAGATTGAAGATAAAGAATTCATCATCTTCGTAGGACCTTCAGGATGTGGTAAATCTACAACACTTCGTATGATTGCCGGTCTGGAAGATATCACTTCCGGAGAATTAAAGATCGGAGACAGAGTGGTAAATGACGTAGAGCCAAAAGACAGAGATATCGCAATGGTATTCCAGAACTATGCTCTGTACCCACATATGACAGTATACGATAACATGGCATTTGGGCTGAAATTAAGAAAAGTACCAAAAGACCAGATTGACAAAATGGTTCGTGAAGCAGCTAAGATCCTTGATCTGGAACCACTGCTTGACCGTAAACCAAAGGCTCTTTCAGGTGGACAGAGACAGCGTGTTGCAATGGGACGTGCGATCGTTCGTAATCCTAAGGTATTCCTTATGGACGAGCCTCTTTCAAACCTGGATGCAAAACTTCGTGGACAGATGCGTATCGAGATCTCTAAATTACATCAGAGATTAGGTACAACTATCATCTACGTAACACATGACCAGACAGAAGCTATGACACTGGGAACCAGAATCGTAGTTATGAACGCAGGTATCGTTCAGCAGGTAGATACACCACAGACTCTGTACGATCATCCATGCAACCAGTTCGTAGCCGGATTCATCGGATCACCACAGATGAACTTTGTTGACGCTACATGTAAAGTTGTCGGAGATAAAGTATACTTAGTAGCAGGACCTTCAGAGATCGAACTTCCACCGGCAAAAGCTAAGAAGCTGATCGAAGGTGGATATGCAGGAAAGACAGTTGTTCTCGGAATCCGTCCGGAAGATGTACATGATGAGCAGATGTTCATCGAAACTTCTCCTAATACAGTGATCGAAGCTAAGATCCGTGTATATGAGATGCTTGGTGCAGAAGTATTCTTATACTTTGACTATGAAGGATCAAGCATGACAGCAAGAGTTGATCCTAGAACAACAGCAAGAACAGGTGACCATGTGAAATTTGCTCTGGATGCTGAGAAGATTCACGTATTTGATAAAGAGACACAGGTTACAATCACTAACTAGTCTGTAATTACAGATAGGAATAAAGACCGCGGTAATCGTGGGGAACAGATGAATATAAGAGGGGCCGGGCGTGAGACAGCGTCCGGTCTTTTGCATTTTTTATGCAGACAATAAAATTTTACTTTGTTAAAGCGTTATTATCTGTTATAATGTATTCGTAATGCAGTTCGTTAGCGTGTTAAAATGTATACAAGTATGCAAGAGGACACAAAGAACAGTATTGCGGACAGGAAATGGAGGACAATGAGTGTTATCAAATCAGATATTACACAAAACAGCGCAGGATATCAGGGAGATCACCGGATTTGACTGTGCAATATGGGATATGCAGGGACTTTGTCTTGTAAGGACGAATGAGAATCTGACAGAGTATGAGCTTCAGATTCAGGATTTCCGTGATGATGAAGAAGAGCCGGATGAGATGATCCTGGATGAGATGGGAATGTTCCGCATCTATGAGGACAGTGATCCGACTTATATACTGATGCTGAAGGGAAATGCAGATGGTATGGAACTGGCGGGGCGCATGGGAGCAAGCCAGCTTAGGAATCTTCTTTATGCATACAAAGAACGGATGGATAAGAACCGGTTCATTCAGAATCTGCTTCTGGATAACCTGCTTCTGGTCGATATCTATAATCAGGCAAAGAAGATGAAGATTCCGGCAGAAATTAAGAGGGTTGTATTTGTAATCGAACCGAAGAATGAAGGAGACATTCTGGTACAGGAAACACTGAAAGGTCTGTATGCGACGGGAACAAAGGATTTCGTAACCGCAATTGATGAAAAACATATCATTCTGGTAAAATCATTGCAGTCGACTGATGACTATCCGCAGGTAGAACAGATCGCCAAAGAGCTGGTCACAACACTGAACATGGAAGCTATGGTAAGTGTAAGAGCAGCATATGGAACAATTGTAGAGGAGTTAAAGGATGTATCCAGATCATATAAGGAAGCAGATATGGCACTGGAGGTTGGAAGAGTATTCTATGTAGAGAAGAAAATTCTTGCATACAATGAACTTGGGATCGGGCGTCTGATCCATCAGCTTCCGGCATCACTCTGTGAGATGTTCCTGAATGAAGTATTCGAAGATGGCAAAGCAGACATTTTCGAAGAAGAAGAACTGACGACTGTTTATACATTTTTTGATAATAATCTGAATATATCAGAGACGGCAAGGCGCCTGTATGTGCATAGAAATACACTGGTGTACCGTCTGGAGAAGATTCAGAAGAAGACTGGACTGGATGTTCGTGTATTTGATGATGCACTGACATTCAAGATTGCTATGATGGTAGCGGATCATATGAAATATATGAAACAGTAATTTTGTTAGAAAGTGTCTGAATTCAGACATTTCAATATATTTATAACACGATAGTAGGAGGACAAAACATGCTGAAATTATATGACAAGGGAGTCTATTTACTGAATGGAACAGAGATTGTGGAAGAAAAAGAAGCAGTTGCTGCAAAGACAGGTAAAGATGTGACTCCACAGGAAGCTGCAAAGAATACGATGGCATATAACATTCTGGCAGCGCATAATACCTCAGGAAATATGGATCGTCTGCAGATCAAGTTCGATAAGCTGACGTCCCATGACATTACATTTGTCGGAATTATTCAGACGGCCAGAGCATCCGGACTTGAAAAATTCCCGATTCCTTATGTACTTACGAACTGTCATAACTCACTTTGTGCGGTTGGAGGAACCATCAACGAAGATGACCACATGTTTGGTCTTACCTGCGCGAAGAAATACGGTGGAGTCTATGTACCGCCTCATCAGGCAGTCATCCATCAATTTGCTCGTGAGATGTTAGCCGGCGGCGGCAAGATGATCTTAGGATCAGACAGCCACACCCGTTACGGAGCACTCGGAACCATGGCTATGGGAGAAGGCGGACCGGAGCTTGTAAAACAGCTTCTGAATAAGACTTATGATATCAAGATGCCGGGCATAGTCGGAATCTACTTAGACGGCGAACCAATGAAAGGTGTCGGACCACAGGACGTAGCACTTGCGATCATCGGTGCAACATTTGGAAATGGCTATGTTAACAATAAAGTAATGGAATTCGTAGGACCTGGTGTAAGTAAATTAAGCGCTGACTTCCGTATCGGTATCGATGTTATGACAACCGAGACCACCTGTCTGTCATCTATCTGGAAGACCGACGACAAGATTAAAGAATTTTACGACATTCACGGAAGAAGCGAAGATTATAAAGAGCTGAATCCTGGAGCTGTTGCTTACTATGACGGTATGGTATATGTGAACTTAAGCGAGATCAAGCCAATGATCGCAATGCCGTTCCATCCGTCTAATGTGTACACGATTGACGAAGTAAGAACGAACTTAAAAGACATCCTTCACGATGTAGAGCAGAAAGCTCTCGTAAGCCTGGACGGGGCAGTTAATTATTCTCTGCAGGATAAGATTGTGAACGGACAGTTATATGTGGATCAGGGAATCATCGCAGGATGTGCCGGTGGTGGATTTGAAAATATCTGTGCTGCAGCAGACATTATCAAAGGACATTACATTGGTTCTGATGAATTTACATTCAGCGTATATCCGGCAAGTACACCGATTTACATGGAACTTGTAAAGAACGGTGCAGTTGCTGACCTTATGGAAGCAGGAACGATTGTGAAGACAGCATTCTGCGGACCTTGCTTCGGTGCCGGAGATACACCTGCCAATAATGCGTTCTCCATCCGTCACTCAACCAGAAACTTCCCGAACCGTGAAGGCTCTAAGCTTCAGAGCGGACAGATCGCATCTGTTGCACTTATGGATGCACGTTCCATCGCAGCAACAGCAGCAAATAAGGGATTCCTTACACCTGCAACTGACATGGATGTGGAATACAAAGGACAGAAATATCACTTTGATAAAAATATTTATGCAAACCGTGTCTTCGACAGCCACGGCGTAGCAGATCCATCTGTAGAGATCAAATTCGGACCGAACATCAAAGACTGGCCGGCAATGGCAGCACTTCCGAAGAACTTACTCCTGAAAGTAGTATCCGAGATCCACGATCCGGTTACAACAACAGACGAATTGATTCCGTCAGGAGAGACATCTTCTTATAGATCAAATCCTCTGGGACTTGCAGAATTTGCATTATCCAGAAAAGACCCTGCTTATGTAGGCCGTGCAAAAGAAGTGCAGAAAGCCGAGAAAGCAATCGAGGCAGGACAGTGTCCGTTAGAAGTATTAGACGAACTGAAACCAGTTATGGCAAAAGTACGCAAGACGTATCCGGAAGCAGGAGAAGGCAACCTTGGAATCGGAAGCACGATCTTCGCAGTAAAACCGGGAGACGGTTCCGCAAGAGAACAGGCAGCATCCTGCCAGAAGGTACTCGGCGGCTGGGCAAATATTGCGAACGAATACGCAACCAAGAGATACCGTTCGAACCTGATCAACTGGGGTATGCTTCCATTTATTACAGAGGAAGATCATGAGAACTTAAGCTTCAAGAACGGTGATTATATCTTCGTGCCGGAGATCAGAAAAGCAATCGAGGATAAGAGTGCTGAAATTAAGGCGTATGTGGTTGGAGATACTTTGAAAGAGATCACTCTGAAGCTCGGTGATATGACGGATGCGGAGAGAGAGATTATCTTAAAAGGATGCCTGATCAATTATTATAGAGGATAGAGAATAAGAAAGACAGAAAATAAGACAGATAGAAACACTCCGGGAGGTCTGATAGACAGCCTGGAAAGTTTTGATTTTTCAAAAGTCCATTATGTATTTATGACAGTGTCGATTACCAAGGAGATTCCTGTACCAATCGTAGAAGTCGGAATGTTCCTGGGACAGGACGATGTACAGATCTGGTGCAGAAAGAAGCGGCCGGTGAAGACGCGAAGATGAGTCTCATCCTTGCACATGCAGAAGACCAGATGATGAGTACGGAAGTATTCAAGGTTTTGGCAGAAGAAATGATCGAACTTTATAAAAAAGTGAACAAATAAATTAGAATTATTTTAATAACCTTTTTTCTCTCCAATATAAACAAATAAAAACTCTTCAGAATTCTGAGACATGAAAGATTTGTCGGGATTTTGAGGAGTTTTTTGACGTCATAATAAAATAGGTAGATGAAAAATAAAATTAAATTTACTATATACAACCTGAGTGCCTTATGCTAGAATATATCCAAGCATTATATTTCTATATTTTCTAAAGCAGAAAAACTGTTTCTATATTCAAGCGAAATACATATCAGAGATTTTCAATGCTTAAGATTCACAACATATTAAAATGAGCGGGAGGATTTCTGAAAAAGTATAGATCCTCCTGAATTGCAAGTGGAGGATAATGGATGGAAGAAAGCAAAAGAGAACGATGGAAAAAAGCAGTGTTACCGGAAAGAGACACAAAGATGGGATTTTATCTTAACAGTAGAGCACCATATGTTTTGTACGAAGGGGAGACGAAGTCACGATATTTTATTGATAAGACATTGATGCTGGAAAAAATATTTGGATTTATAGAAGAGGAAGTAGACGGGCTATATGAGAAGTATCTTGCGGATACGGTGAATCCGAATGGGAAATTATTGGACAAATTCTGGTCCATATGATGAGATCTGAAAGTTGATGATACAGCAGAATCAGCAGTGCGTCAGATCAAAGAAAAGGGTTATGCGTTACGTTTTCAGGGAAAACTGGGTGATGACGAAATATACACGGGTGACATTCTGGCAATTGGAATCGGTTATTGGAAGGACTCAAAGGAACATGAATGTAAGATAGAAAAACTTTCAATTTAGTGCAACAGAATCTGGAGTAAAAGACTCTTATATATGTAGATGATAGAGAAAAGAAAGAAAAACCATGAAAACTCATATCTGAGGGAGGACACGATATGAAATGCAGTATAAAGAAATTCTCGGAAATGTACGAGACTGTCTACCGTGATCTGTACCGTTACGCACTGTGCCTGATGAAGAATCCGCAGGAAGCTGAAGATGCGGTGAGTGAGGCGGTTATCACAGCATACGAGAACATACATAAATTAAAAAAAGAAGAAGCATTCAAAAGCTGGATATTTACAATTCTTACGAATAAATGTAAGAAGAGATTGAAGAAAGCGTTAAAAGAAACACCGGGAAGAGAAGAAGAACTTCCGGAACAAGCGACAGCACCGGATTATGATCTTGCAATCGATGTTAAGAAAGCATTCTTTGTGCTGTCGGAAGAGGAACAGATATTAGTCGGATTATCCGTATTTGGCGGGTATTGCAGTCAGGAGATCGGTGAGATGATGAGGCTGAATCCGAACACGGTACGGTCGAAGCGGAGCCGGGCACTTAAGAAGATGGAATGTGTGCTGGGCAGTTACGGCGAAGATGAGAAGGAAAGAAGGGAGTGAGAAGGTATGAAGCGCGAGAATGAACATAAAGAATATTGTGAACAGGACATCGTAGATCAGATTTCAAGAATGTCAGAAGATACAGAAGTCCCGGATAGTCTGAGATCGGAGAATATAGATAAATTATTGGAAAAGAAAAAACAGAAGAAACATTTCCGTCCGTATCAAATCGGGCTTGTAGCGGCGGCCTGCGTGGCAGTTGTGGCGGGAACTGTAGTGTGGCAGTATGGAAGGATGCATGAAGGAGCGATAAATTCTCCAGATGTGTCAGGTGGCAATGCAGGCAGCAGTGCAGGAAATAGTAATACAGTAAAGAAGATCAGCGACAGTAAGAAGATCAGGACAGCCCAAAGTTATGACGAAATCTATAAATATATCAAACGTTCACAAGATAACTCCGGCATTGCAATGTATGCAAGAAGTGTAAATGAAACAGCAGCCGTAGAGGATTCGGCTTCAACAGGAAGATCAACGGCGTCTTCAACGGAAACGGCCTCGGCAGATACCGGTGTGGCAACAGCAGATGGCAGTTATTCACAGACCAATGTACGACAGTCCGGTGTAGATGAAGGGGATATTGCCAAAACAGACGGGACTTATCTATATGTGCGGGAAGATAATGGCCGGACCATCGATATTGTAGACGTAGGAAACAGCGGAACGAATATAGAAAAATACAGCGAGATTACGCTTGGAAAAGAATACACAATACAGGAGTTTTATGTAAATACAGATCAAAAGAAACTGGTGGCTGTATGTCAGAAAGAATGTGCAGATAAAAGTAACAAAAAGCAGACGAACACAGATACCTGGAATCAGACTAAAACAGCGGCGGTCACTTATGACATCCGTGATATTAAAAAGCCGGTAAAAGAAGGCGAAGTAACACAGAGTGGTACTTACAATTCGTCTCGTATGGCAGACGGATATCTGTATCTGTTCAGTGAATACTATACAGGTGGCGACATGGTCAAAGATAAACCGGTCACCTATGTGCCTCTGGTGAATGGCAAAGAGATGAGCCAGACCAGTATCTGTCTGCCGCCGGTGAATTGTGGAACAATGTATGAAGTGATCAGTTCCGTGGACATCAGCAAACCGGATAAAACAGTAGATAATAAGGCAATTCTCTCCGAAGGCGGTCAAATGTATGTAAGTGGAAAAAATATCTACTATTATGAATCAGAATGGCAGCAGGATAATCAGACTGTGACGACACTTCGCAAGATTTCTTATAGAAAGGGCAAGCTAAAGGCCGTAGCTCAGGGAAAAGTAAAAGGATATCTGAATGATACATTTTCACTGGATGAATATAAAGGGAACTTAAGATTATTTACAACCAATGATGATGAAAATCTGGTAACAATCTTAGATAAGAAATTGGATAAGATCAGTTCTATCGAGAATCTGGCAAAAGGGGAATCCATCTATTCTGCAAGATTCATGAAAGAGGCAGGATATTTCGTGACATATGAGCAGGTAGACCCGTTGTTCAGCGTGGATCTGTCCAATCCGGAGAAACCAAAGATCCTCGGCAAATTAAAAATCCCGGGATTTTCAGAATATCTGCATTTCTATGGAGAAGATAAATTACTTGGAATCGGCATGTCAACCGATGAAGAATCAGGGGTGTCGGAAGGCGTAAAAATCACCATGTTCGATATTACAGACAGAGCGGATGTAAAAGAAGAATCAACCCTTGTACTGGATGATCTGTATGGAACAAATGCAGCATACGATTACAAATCCGTTCTGGCCGATCAGCAGAAAAATAGGATCGGGTTCTCCGGCTACAGCCAGAATGGGGAAACGTACTGCCTGCTGACTTATAATGGAAAAGAGAAAAAGTTTGAAACAATCCTGAAAGAAGAGATTAATGGAAATACTTCGCAAGGTATCCGGGGGATTTATATAGAAGATACATTATACGTGATCAGTGGAAATATTATCGAGGCTTATGATATGGATACCGGCAAGAAAAAGGGAGATATTATATTGTAAAACCGGAAGTTTTATAGTCGAGGTTCCAGAATGGAAAATAAAACACACAATACCGAAACAGAAGGAATCATATAATCGGTATTGTGTGTTTTTTAGATACCAAAGTATGCAAGAGAAGCTGCCAATGGCAAGTTCTGTAGATGTAACTGTTACTGCATATGACTCAGACGGCTGCGAAGCACAGGTCCGACAATGATCGCAATGATAATCTTCACTGCGTCACCGGCAAGA
This sequence comes from Dorea sp. MB18-49, assembly GCF_023669465.1. NCBI lineage: Bacteria > Bacillati > Bacillota > Clostridia > Lachnospirales > Lachnospiraceae > Dorea > Dorea sp. MB18-49. The sequence goes on along the minus strand of NZ_JAMOYX010000025.1, from coordinate 926 downwards.
TAAGGGATAACTCCGACAGAAAGTGCTGCAACAAAGGACATTTTTAACTGAATTGCAAGCCACTCTGTACCGAAGATATAAGTGATCGCCATACCGATGAGCATACCGACAACGGCCAGGATTCTGTTCTTTGGAAATTTGTCAACGAACAGTCCTGCGATCAGTGCGAGGAAGATAAAACCAATCAGATATCCGCCGGTAGGACCTGCAAGCTTACCTAATCCGCCGGTGAAACCAGAGAATACAGGAAGACCGACAAGGCCAAGTAACAGATATACGATATAGCTGATCGTTGCATCTTTAAATCCAAGTACATAGATACTGATCATGATCACCAGGTTGGTAAGACTGATCGGTACCGGACTGACAGGGATCGGAATCGCCATAGGAGCGAAGATACAGGTGATCGCAGTCATCAGGGCGATCAGAACCAGTTTACGGGTGGAGAGCCTTTTCGTTGTTGTGCTGTTTGCTGTGTTATTCATAGTAGTAATTGTCTGCCGGCTGGCAGAACTCCTTTCCTTTAGATTCATATCAAAATATAAAAGCAGTATAAAATGAAATGTGCAAAATGTCAACTATGTGTTTGGTGCGGTTAACAATTGAAAAGGTGATATGTTGACAAATATGGTTACAGAGAAACTGTATAGTATTGTGCAAACATTAAAATAAATATATAGAAATCAGACAATTTAACGTAAAAAATAAAATAATGAAAAATAAAAGAAAATAATCGCAAAAAGTATTGACAAAACAAAATGCGGATGATATTATGTAATCAATCCAAAGGAAATCCGAAATAAACAAAAAGGACTCCTGACGAGAAAGGGAATCTTGAAAATTCTATAGCATATATTTTATAAGAGAATTTTTATTATCAGAGTTTCGATTCATTTAGAAATCTAAAATGCATATATAGGTATAAA
>NZ_JAMOYX010000024.1:0-41633 GCF_023669465.1 Dorea sp. MB18-49 | reverse complement strand
TTTTTAATCTTTGCTTTTTATTTAGAAATATATCCGCTAATCACAGTCTGATTTTTATCTGTATATAGCATCGCAGATGTTAACCTTTTCACCAAATACAGTTGACTTTTATTTCCCGTCATGTTAACCTTTTGTCTATATCAGTTAACAAGTGATTTATATTACACACAAAGGAAGGTAACACCATGATTTCAGAAGTTCATACACACGAAGATCCTATATTGACACGCGAAGAGGCCATCGAGATTTTAAACACTCCGGACGACCAGTTAGATGCTCTCATCGAACGTGCCGGAATCCTCCGTAAAAAATATAAAGGGAACCACGTCAGCATTCATATTCTGACCAATGTCCGCAGTGGTAACTGCTCTCAGGACTGCGCTTACTGTGCGCAATCCTGTCGCTCTAATGCAGACATCGACACTTATAAATGGGTAGAAGACGAAAAATTATACAATGATAATGATTTTGTAAATGAACATCATCTTTCCCGCCACTGTATCGGATTAAGCGGCATGGGATTCACAGATGCAGAGATCGAACAGCTTGCCGGACGTATCCGCAAGATGAAAGAAACCGGAACCCATCTCTGCTGCTCCATCGGATTCTTAACCGAAAAACAGGCAAAAATGTTAAAAGACGCCGGACTTGACCGTATCAATCATAATCTGAACAGCAGCCGTAATTATTACAGTCACATCTGCACCACACACACTTTTGACCAGCGTGTGGAAAATATACATATGCTTCAGAGACTCGGTTTCGAGATCTGCAGCGGTGGAATCATCGGTATGGGCGAAAGCAAAGAAGACGTTGTAGATATGCTTTTGGAACTGAAAGAAATTAATCCGGAAGCTCTCCCGATCAACTTCCTGCTGCCGATTCCGGGTACTCCTCTTGGCGATCAGGATATCTCGGGACTGACTTATGAATATGGCATAAAGGTGCTCTGTCTCGCAAGACTTCTGGTTCCGCAGTCAGACATCCGCTGTGCGGCAGGACGTGAAGTGTATTTCAAAGGACATGAAAAGGAATTGTTAAGTGTTGTAGATTCCATCTTTGCCTCCGGATATCTTACCGCAGGTGGTCAGGGTATTAAAGATACTATTCAGACGATAACAGATGCGGGATTCACTTATGAGATAGAGTCTGCATAAATTGTTATTCTCAGGTTAATAGATACACTTCCGGTCTCACAATAGTTACGGGGATTCTATTAATTCACTACAGCGTTAGCTACCCGGACCAGAATAAAAGTTGGACAGGAATGCTTTTCCAACTTTTATTCTGGTCCGGGTAGCTAGCTTAGTGAATTAAGTAGAAACTACATCTGCTTCCTCACCACCATATACTCATCCCCATTCCGATAATAAGGGCACTGATAATGCTGGTCTGAAATAAGACGCATATATTCATCTTCATCCATATTGATATCGCACATATAACTTTCGTAATCTTCGTCGTATGTATAATAAGTGCAGCTTTCGCAACTATTCTGAGCCATTATAATTCCCCTTTTCTTAATTTGATAATTGAGTTTTTACATTATTGCATAATTTTTTCATTATGATCTGTTTCCCATCGATTATAGCATATTTCTTAGTACTGTACGAAAAAAAGAGCATAAACATTGCGATTACGGGTTGCCCAAGATTTGTTATCCATGCTATATTTTATGTGATATTTTTATCAAAGTAATCACACAAAGAAAAAGTACTAAAGGAAAGGGTTATTATGGATTCAATGTTTAACACTCCACAGGAAGTTGTACAGGCCAACATGAATGGCGCTGTAAAAAAAGCTACAACTTCTAAAAAGAAAGTTTTTTTCATGGGAATCATGGCTGGTGTCTGCATCGCGCTTGGCGCACAGTCCAGTAATGTTGCCATGCATGATATTGCAAATGTCGGTCTTGCACGTCTGGTTGCCGGCTGCGTCTTCCCGGTCGGTCTGATGATGATCGTCTTTATCGGAGGCGAATTGTTCACCGGTGACTGTATGATGACAATGGCCTGTATTAAGAAAAAAATTAGTGTAGCTGCACTCATACGGACACTGGTTATCGTTTATATCGGTAATATGGTTGGTGCTGTTGCTCTGGCATATCTGGTATATCTGTCCGGACAATATAATTATACCAGCGGCGCTCTTGGGGCATTTACGATCAAAGTTGCTCTTGGAAAGGTCAGCTTATCTTTCCTTCCTGCTCTGATTTCCGGAATCTTATGTAACATTCTGGTATGCGCTGCAGTATTGATGGCTTCTACCGCGAAAGATATAGCAGGAAAATCACTTGCTATCTTTTTCCCGATCATGGCATTCGTTGTATCCGGCTTCGAACACTGCGTTGCAAATATGTATTATATTCCGGCCGGAATCTTTGCTTCTATGAATCCGGATTATGTTGCAAAAGCGAAAGAATTATATGGTATCACCGGCAGTCAGATTGCTGCTTTAAACTGGGGAAACTTCTTCACCATCAATCTTCTTCCTGTTACAATCGGTAACATTATCGGTGGCGGATTTATCATCGGCGGATTATTCTTCTACCTGCACGGAAAGAACTGTAAATAAAGGCTTGACGGAATCGTGGATCTTCTGACGATCATTCCCGCTTTCTTCCTTTCCGGATTTGTTATCTTTCGGATGCTGCGTGTAGCATGTCTACACTTCTTACCGTAGGCTATGGTGACATTTACCCAATCACAACTCTGGGACGTATAATGGCAATCTGCATCGCTTATCTGAGGGTTGGTGTCGTTGCTATTCCTACCGGTATTATCAGCGCCGGTTTCGTTGAACAATATCAGCGAAAAAGCAATATTTCCGATCTCAAAGATATGGATATAAAAGAAAATACATTCTACGGTTAAATGATATTATGATCATACGCACAGAAGGCCTGGATAGTTGATACGCTATCCAGACCTTCTATTCTTTTCATCATTTTCTATTCCCGAACCAATCTAGTAATCTTTCCCGGCTCTTATAAGTTTTATTTTTCCAATTCCCGGATCATTTCTACAAGCTTCTCTGCAGTTGCTTCAATTCCAAGCCTGGAACTGTTAATACACAGATCGTACTCATATGGCCTTCCCCAGTTTCTGCCGGTATAATAGTCGTAATAAGCTTTTCTGTCTTTGTCCTTTTTTCTTACCATGGCTGTTGCAGACTTTTCATCTATAGACAACTGTTCCATCTTTCTCTTCACACGCCATTCAAACGGGGCTGCAATAAACAGACTAATATGATCAATCTTTGCTTGTTCCAATATATAGTCCGCACAGCGTCCGACAAATACACAATCTCCTTTTTCTGCAAGTTCTCGTATGATCGAATTATATGCCAGATGCAAAGCATCATTCGCCGTCATTCCATTCAGTTCCTGGTTCGGCACATCATACCATACCTCATGCAGCCACGGATTACGCTTTTTCTCATCTGCTTTTTCCAGCACATCTTTTGGCATCGCTATGATCTTCTCTGCTGCCCTGTCTATTAAATCTCTGTCATATAATTCCAGTCCAAGCTTTTCTGCAACTTTTCTTCCGATTTCGTGGCCACCGCTTCCAAATTCTCTTCCGATACATATAATCATAAGCTTTTCCTCCTTTGTAAGTACCGATTCTCTCGTTTATCTTAAATATAGCTCTTTTCACTGTATTTTTAAACCAACAATCTGAAGGAAATGTCTATTATCAAAATCTTCTTTGCCCGATCTGCATATTTTCTATTTTTTTCTCACAAGCTTCACAACCGTCTCAATATGATCACAAAACGGAAAATTATCCACCGGCTGGATCTTCACAGCCTGGTATCCATGTCTGGTCAGATATTTTAAATCTCTCGCCAGTGTCTCCGGATTGCAGGACACATAGACCACTCTCTTTGGGCCAAGCTTTATCACAGAAGGAAGGAATTTCTCATCACTTCCGGCTCTCGGCGGATCCATGAATACGACGTCTGCTTTTTGGTTCTTCGAAGCCATATCTACCATGAATCTTCCCGCATCACCTGCATAGATCTCGGCATTTGTGATGCCATTTTCTTTTGCATTGATTCTTGCGTCTTTTACCGCATCTTTGTTCAGTTCTACTCCGATCACTTTCTTCGCATTCTTAGCCGCGATCAGACCAATTGTACCGGTTCCGCAGTATGCATCGATCACTGTCTCTTTTCCGGTCAGTTCCGCATAGTCCATGGCTGTATTATAGAGAACTTCTGTCTGCACCGGATTTACCTGATAGAACGATTTTGGAGAAATGCGGAATGTACATCCGCATAACTTGTCTTTGATAAATCCCGGTCCGTAGATCGGCTTTTCCTTTTCTCCCAGTACCATACTGGTCTGCTTGTTATTCACATTCAGTACTACGGTTGTGATCTCCGGATGCACTTTTCTCAAAGCCTTCACAAAGTTATTCTTTGATGGCAGGATCGGTGAGCCCAGTACCAGCACCACCATGATCTCACCAGTTTCAAATCCTCTGCGGACCAGCACATGTCTTAAAAGCCCATATCCGGTATCTTCGTTGTATGTCTTAATCTTAAAAGACGGCAGAAGTTCACGGATCGTGCGGATGATCTCCTGACTCTTCTTATCTTCGATCAGACACTCTTCCACTGCGATCACACGGTGCGTTCCTTCTGCATAAATGCCGGATATGACATTGCCCTTCTTGTCACGGTCAAATACCGCATGTACTTTATTTCTGTAAAAATATGGATGTTCCATGCCAATGATCGGGCTGACTTTGCAGAATCCGCCTAACAGCTGTTCTTCCTGCTTCTGCTTTCTTTTCAGCTGTTCTTTATACGGCATCTTCTGGAACTGGCAACCGCCACATTTTTTATCAATCTTACATGCAGATTCATTCTTTGTCTGCTTTCCGTCTTTCTGTTTCTTATTTTGTATCTTACTCTTCTGCCCGGATTGCCCAGCGCATTTTCGTGCATTTCGCACGGCTGTTGCGGAAGCATTCTTCTTTGGACGGTCGGATGACGTCTTTTGCGATCTCACTGTACAGTCCCTCCTTTTTCCATTGCTTGAATGATTTCTTTACAAGACGGTCCTCTCCGGAATGGAATGTGAGGATTGCAACTTTTCCGCCCGGCTTTAATACACCCGGCAGCTTATCCAGGAAATCATACAATACTTCAAACTCATTATTCACATCAATACGAAGTGCCTGGAATACTCGCTGGCTGGATTTCCGTACTGCTTCTTTTCTTTCTTTTTCCGGGATAAATGCAAGTGTCTCTTCGATCACCTGATGAAGTCCCGTTGTTGTCTCGATCTTGCCGCCTTTGCGGATCTTCTCTGTGATTGCTTCTGCGATTTCTTCTGCATATGGCTCATCCGAATTTTCAATCAACATGCCGGTAAGCTCTTCTTTGGAAATATCCCGCAGTCTTTCTGCTGCGCTGATTCCCTTTTCCGGATTCATACGCAGATCTAAAGGTCCCTCTGCCTTGAATGTAAAACCACGGTCCGGATTGTCAATCTGCATAGATGACACACCCAGATCTGCCAGTACGAAATCAAACTTTCCGGCCTCTTCTGCCACTTTATCGATATTTGCGAAATTCTCAAGCTTTACCGTCAGGATATTCGGCCCGAATCCCTTTTCTTCCAGTCGTTTCTTTGTCTTCGCCGATTCGATCGGGTCTACATCCAGACCATAGATATGCCCTTCTCCCTGCAGTTTTTCCAGCATCTTCGACGTATGACCGCCGTATCCCAATGTTGCATCCAATCCCTGCTGTCCCGGCTGAATGTCAAAAAAGTCCAGAATCTCATTCACACAGATAGAAATATGCATCCCCGCCGGTGTTCCGCCTTTCTTGATGACTTTGGAAATGGTATCTGCATACTTTTCCGGATTCAGCTCTTTGTATTTTTCTTTATAATTTCTCGGATGTGTTCCGGAATACCGGACTCTCCGTTTATGTTTCTTCTCCTGATTTTCCTGATTCTCCATAATCTCTCTCCCATTTTGTCAGTTGTTCCGGTATATCTACATCCCGAAGTTCTGTTTCTTCTGTTTCGCAGAGCAGCACATCATCCATATGTGCTCCGATGATCTGTTTCCCGCCTTTGTCCCCGGAAAGCCTGCTAAGTTCATCAAAAAAGCATCGATCCCACAATACAGGATTTCCCATTTTGCCCTTTCGCCCGGCACATACGATTTTTCCAGGATATTTCTTACCTATATCAAGCATACGGGCAAATGTTGCGGCTGTCAATCCCGGCTGGTCACATACAATGAACATTGCACCTTTTAATTCCGGATTTTCTTCCAGTGCTTTCTGTAGTCCTAATCTCAGGGAATGTGAGATTCCAAGATCCGGTTCCCAGTTCTCCACTACCAACATACCCTGTGCTTCTGCTGCACGTTCTATCTCTTCGAATCTCGTCACCGCTACCTGTGTACATAACGGAAATGCCCGCATCTTACGAAGGGTATGTTCGAACATTCTTCCCCCGTCCAGTTCTTCTAACAGCTTATTACTGCCATATCTGCTTGACTTTCCTGCTGCCAGAAGGATCATTGCATAATCCTTATCCGCCAGACGTGCTTCTGTCGCCCGCACTACAGAACTGCCGATCTTATTCGCCTTATCCGAAATCAGGTAACACAATTTCCTGTCTTTTCTTGGATCTACATCTCCGATCTTCAGACCTTTTTTCACCTGCACACCTTCCTGCAGCATGCCTCGGATCACACCGTCCAGCTGGGAATATACAGGTTTTCCTCCTGTTACGGCAAGAAGCTGTCCCTTCTTTACAATATCTCCGATCTGTGCCTTTGGCTCCATTCGGCCATTGCCAGACGCACGGATCAGGCGCTCCAGCGCATAACCGCCCACATATCCAGGAACGCCGGTATTCGGAATCGGCTGTCCGTCATAGATGATATCCGCAAGCGTCTCACCACGCATCGTTTCTATCACAGCATGAACATCTTTTCCCGCAGTAAATCCCGGACCGAGACCGATCACATACGGTGCATCCGTCCGTCTGGTCCCCATATTTTTCTTTGCAAGGATGGCATCCACAAGTAGATCCGGGTGAAATTCCTTGCGGATCTCGGCTTTCGGATCTACGATCACGGCAATCTTATTTTCTTCCAGTACAGCCAACGCTTCCTGATAATTCCGGACAAGGATTCCTTCTATCCCTTCCACTTTTGCCCTGCCTTCATAAACGGCTCTGGACATCGCCACTTCCCTTCTTACGGTAAGCGGCACTGCAATATCCGTCATGATCACCTGAAAGCCCGCCCGATAAAGTGCTACACCCACGCCGGTAGCCAGGTCTCCGGATCCCCGGACCAATGCCTTTTTCTTATTTTTATAAATTTCTGACATATCTACCATCTTTCTTCCAGCGGAATCAGGTCCGATGTTACGTGGACTTTGCTGATCTGTCCTGAAAACTCTGTATCTTTTGTATTCTTCTCTGATATATACTTCTCTGACAGCTTCTTTCCAATATCTTCCGCAAGCTGCATTGCCGTCTGTTTCTCTTCCTCTGTATCAGCCTGATTCAGTATAACCTGATATTCCATCTCATCCGTCACACATTTGCGTCCTGCACTCCGACTTACCGCAAGTGTCATGATATCTTCTGGACGCAAAATGTCTTCCCCTGTCTTTCCAAGAATTTTCTCCACTTCTCCGATACGAAAACATACATCCTTTATCTTTTTTCCAATCGCACGCATCCCATAGACATTCAGAACTATGCCCGTTTTCTCACAGATCACCGGCTCATGTTCTGCAGGAGCTTTCACTGGAAAATGCTTTGCCCCGTCCGCTTCCAGAAGCAAAAGTACAGGTTCCCGGCTTACTTCTTCCAGAAACTCCTTCTGAAATGATGCAAGCTTTCCTTTCCGTATCTCACGCCCCATCCACACAGCTTCGTAATCCGACAGCTTCTTCCGGAACATTTTCATCGATGGCTCTCCCAGAAAATATTCCGCATTTGTTTTTTGTATATGCGTCGTTGTTGAAACCGCGCATGGAATCCTTCCATCCGAATTTTCCATACATTCCCGGAGCATTGCACGGATCACCGTTGTCTTTCCGCCGCCCCCTACGACCGATACTATCTTGTGAAAATCTCCTTTATAAATTCCAACAGCCTGGCATAAACTGCCAGGCTCTTTCCATTCACCATTCGTATAACTTTTTATCATATATGAATTATTTCTCAGCTTTCTTTTGTGTTCTCGGAAGTGTTAAGTTTAACACAATTGCTACGATCGTTGCAAGTACCACCGGTGATTTTCCAAAGATCGTCGTTACCCATTCCGGGAACTGTGCCAGAGACGCATTTGCCTGTGTCACACCCATTCCGACTGCAACCGCAAGTCCTACTACTGTTGTATTGCGGAAATCCATCGGCTCCGTTGTGATCAGTTTGATACCTGTCATTGTGATCGATGCAAATACCGAGATTGTCGCACCGCCGAGTACACAGTAAGGAATCGTTGTCAGTAAAGAAGAAAACTTCGGAATCAGTCCTGCTGCCAGTAAGATCACGGCGGCCATTCCCATTACCACACGGCTGACTACCTTCGTTGTAGATACAATACCTACATTCTGGCTGTATGTTGCCGTCGGAAGTCCACCGAAGAATGCACAGATAATATTACTGATACCATAGCCCACGATTCCACCTGTCAGTTCTTCGTCTGTCGGCATACGGTCCATAGAACCTGTTGTCGTTGCAGAGAAGTCTCCGATTGCCTGTACCGCATTGATTGCGAACAGGATTCCAATTGCCACACATGCAGAAGGCTCGAATTTGATACCAAAATGCATTGGCTTTGGAAGTTGGAAGAATGATGCCTGTGCAACCGATGAAAAATCTATCATTCCAAAGAATAATGCCACAATATATCCTCCAATGATTCCGATCAGAATCGATGCCAGTTTCCACACACCTTTTCCATAATGGTTCAATACCGTAACGATCACAAGGGTAATCAGTGCTACCAGCCAGTTCTGCCATGCACCGTATGATTTACTGCTTGCACCGCCTGCCATATAGTTGATTGCCGTCGGATACAGAGACAGTCCAATAGAAAATACAACCGTTCCGGTAATCAGCGGCGGGAAAAATTTACGGATTCTCTTAATATTCAGTCCGACTAACAATGCGATCACACCACCAACGATCTGTGCTCCCAGAATCGTTGCAATGTCAAAATCTGCTGCGATTGCCTGCATACTCGGAACATATGCGAAACTGATTCCCATCATCACCGGAAGCGCCGATCCGATGCGGAAACTTTTTGTCTTTATAAAAGGAAATAACTGCAATAATGTAGTCAGTGCCGACATCACCAGTGCAGCCTGTATTAAAATAACGGAATCTTCCTGCGAAAGCCCCGCCACACCCGCAACAATGATCGATGGTGTTACACATCCGACGATCATCGCAAGCACATGCTGGATTGCAAGCGGCAGTGCCTGTCCGATAGAAGGTTTCCCATAAAAATCAAATAATGCCTGATCCATCTGTTTTGCTTCTTTTGTACTCATACATATCCTCCCGTGTACATTCTGCTCTCATATTTTCAACCTTAAATATTATATATTTTTCTGCTTTTTTTGGGTAGACCTGTAGTTATTGAATGTTTTAATGAAACCTTATAAGCTGTGGTTATCAGAGCTATTACATTTCGTTATACACGCATTACATTTTATCATGATAAAGTACTAAAATTCATGATACAATGACAGATAGAGATTAAAGACAAACGGAGGAATGAACAATGGGAATTTTGTCTAATATTGAACCAAAAGAAGTATTTCAGTACTTCGAAGAATTAAGTATGGTACCAAGAAGTACCTTCCACACAAAAAAGATCAGTGATTTTTGTGTAGAATTTGCGAAAGCACACAATCTGGAATATATCCAGGATGAAATGAACAACGTTATCATCAAAAAACCTGGTACTGCCGGATATGAAGACAGTGATCCGGTCATCATCCAGGGACATCTGGACATGGTTGCTACAAAGACAACTGACAGCGATCACGATTTCGAGAATGATCCTTTAGACCTTTTTGTAGATGGTGATCTGATCGGGGCAAAGAACACCACTCTCGGCGGTGACGACGGTATCGCAGTCGCTTATGCTATGGCAATTCTTGCCAGCACAGATATCCCGCATCCACCGATCGAGGCTGTATTTACAGTTGATGAAGAGATCGGTATGGGCGGTGCACATCACCTCGATACATCCGTATTAAAAGGAAAGATCTGCCTGAACATCGACTCTGAGATTGAAGGCGTTATGACAGTCGGATGTGCCGGCGGATACATTTATGATACTTTTATCCCGATCGAATGGAGTGAAGAAAGCGGAACCAAGATGACAATCTCCCTTTCCAATCTGCAGGGAGGACATTCCGGTGCCGAGATTCAGAAGCAGCTCGGAAATGCACATAAGATCATGGGACGTGTTCTGTATGCACTTGCAAAAGATTACGACTTTAACATCGTAAGTACAAACGGCGGAAATGCGGCAAACGTAATCGCACAGTACAATACGACTGAGATCATCGCAGATCCTGCACAGGCTCAGGATATCATAGATGCTGTTGCCGGACTGGAACAGACTATCTACGCTGAATTTGCCGGACAGGAACCTACTTTATCTCTGAAAGCAGTTTCCGATGGCGAGACGACCTTAAAGGCCTTTGATGCAGATACTACTTCACATGTAATCGGATTCCTTTATGGAGCGATCGACGGTGTACAGTGCTATGACCGTGCATTCCCTACCGCTGTAGAATCTTCCCTGAACACAGGTATTGTTGAGACTACTGAAGACACTGTAAAGATTAAATTCCAGGTTCGAAGCTCTGTCGCTACCAAGTTAGATGATATGCAGAACAAACTGGATCTTGCAACGGATCTTGCAAGCGCATCCCGTGAGATTTCCGGTGAATATCCGGCATGGAGCTACAATGCCGATTCTGTGATCCGTCCTAAGGCAATCGAACTTTATAAAGAACTGTTCGGAAAAGAACCTACTGTTGAGACAACTCACGGCGGACTGGAATGTGGAATCTTATACGGCAAGAAGAATGATCTTGATATCATTTCTTTCGGTCCGGATCTTACAGGTGTGCATACATATAATGAACGTGTACATATCGCATCTACACAGCGTATGTGGAACTACCTGAAAGAACTTTTAAAAGCATGTAAATAAACATAAAAATGCAGAGACTTTTGAGGGATTACTTCAATCCTTTTAAAAGTCTCTGCGTTTTTGTTATGTTCTATTACTTCTTCTACTTCATTATATCTGACATTCTAAGAACCGGACGGAATTCTCACAATCAGCTTCTCCTCATCATTTTCCATTATTGTCAGCACCGGTACATGCTTTTTACGAAGCGCATGTACTACCGGATAAGTCGAAAAGACATTTCCATTCACACATACCGCCTCCGGTTTGTATTTCAGAATTTCTTTTACCTGTTCTTTTATCCGCTTTTTCCATTCCTGCTTTTCCATCAAAACTTCTCCATAGATTCCATCTGTCTCCATCTCCGGCGGCTCTGACAGCGGCATCTTATGTACCGTTACATTCTTCATTTCCGGAAGCATATGCAGAAGTTCTTTCACTTCTTCATCACATGTTCCGTAACAGACAATACACGGCGCTTCTACATACTCTTTGAGGCTGATTTCACACGCTTTTACCGCATCCTCCAGATTCTCTGTCGACATCAGAAAGCCGCCTTTATGACAGAATCCTGCTCCTGAAAGTCCGGTTGCTTTCTGTAATGCTTCTCCCTCCAGCCCAAGCCAGGCTTCTGGGAACGCACATTTATAATTCATGGAAAATTCTTTTTTCTGTGGCTGAATGCAATATCCTCCGCGATTTGACGGGAAAATCACAAATGCAATCTCCGTCTCTGACAGCCGTTTCTGGCATGGAACAAATTCCGGAAGAATCAGGATTCTTTCATCACATTTTCCCTCTTCTACTGCATCATCATGTGCCTCCAAAATCTCTTCTATCTTCCTGTCCGCCCTTTCATTTCCACGGAATCTCTCGAACTTGCTTTCCAGTATCATTCCAGCCATACTGACTGCATGAAAGAATGCATCATCATGATTTCCTTTTGCATCCCATGCCGGATTAAAACTTCCGATCAGCGAAGCCAGTTCATTCTTCTCACCGGTATTATCATTCTGATCGAGAGGCTGGACAAAGGATTCATCAAATTTTTCTGCCAGTTCTTCTCCAAGAATCTCCGTTCCTAACTCTTCCCACAAAAGTCCAAATGCCGCATATGGAATCCCGTTTTCCCTGACACGGCTGTCCTTCTGATGATGGTCATATGCTCCCCGTCCGATGTCAAATACAATACCGTCATACTCTTCCGGCACCTGATTTCCCCTTGTAATCTGAATTTCCGGGTTCAGATATAATAACAAGGCCGATGAAAATATATCATCTGCATGAAATTTTCCCCCGTGAGTAAATGCTTTTGCATCTTTCTGTCTGATCTTATTCAATAAATTTTCTTGATTCATAGTTTCTGTTCCTTCTTTGAAAAAGGCAGTTTTTCAACATGTAAGTTCTGAAAAACCACCTTTTTATCATTCTTTATTATATTATTTTGCCAGATATACGTCTGTATTCTCTGTGTCAGAAGCAGATACCTCTGCATGGTTATTTACATAAATACTGATCTGATTTCCCTGGACTTTTCTTCCTGTATCTTCCGCTGTAAATACATGTCCTCCGATAATCACCTTGGTTCCATATGGAATTACATTCGGATCAGTTGCGATTGTCTTTCCTTCTGCAACAGGTGTTCCCGATGCCGTAACTTTAGATGCTTTATCGTAGCAGATCTCGCAAGGACAATAATATGTAATCTGGAAATTTTCAAGTTTCTGTCCATACATGTCCTCTGTTGCATTGGCCTTTTCAATTCCGTCGCCTGTAAGAGAATAATCATCTTTCAGGATACGTGTTGCCCATACTGCATTTTTGGTATTGACTTTTCCTTCGATAATTCCGAGTTTCGTACTTGCAGCCTCTATCGTCCTGCCATCTCCTGCATACATGACCACATGATATACATACCCTTCTTTAGCATAGAAGATCAGATCTCCCGGCTGGGCATCTTCTACAGGAATCTTCGTTCCATACTGGCTTTGATCTTCTGCTACTCTTGGAAGGCTGTATCCATACTGTTTATAAATCTGCTGTACGAATCCAGAGCAGTCTGCACCGTCCGTCAGGCTTGTACCACCCCACACATATGGATTACCGATAAACTGTGACGCAAATTCCAGCATGGATTCCCGGATTTCTCCACTTGGCGATCCCTCTTTTACAGAAGTCAGTGTATAATATAATGCCTGATTTTCTTCTGGTTTTACCGTTTCTTTTGCTGTCTGATATTTATCCTCACCATTCGCTTCAATCTGCTTTTTTGTTTCATCACTGAAGTCCAGATACTTCTGTTCCACAAAGCCTCTGACTGTGACATCGTGCTCTGTACATCTGCCAGAACAACCGACGGCGTACCTACGACAAGTCCAAATGCAAGCAACCCTGCAAGCGTTTTTGTTCCTAATCTTTTTGCGACTTTTACGTTTCTCAGTTTCAAAAATCTGGCTCCTTCCATATATATTTGCATTCATACATCTGTATGGTATAAACAAGATTCTTCCTTTTTTATTCTGGTATAGATTCGTATACACTGATTTTTATTATACACCCTTCATTTTAAAAATTCCACCCTTGTTATTATCCTATTTCTATCAACTACTCAAATATTTTGCTCAATCTTTTCACTGTTGGACATTTTGTTCAAGCAACAATAAAATCCGCCTGGGTAAGCTTAAATCCTTTTCCCAGACGGATTTCCTGTTTTGTCTTATTTTCTTTCGTCGTTCCTTACATATCCAGAGGATATTTTGCAGTCAGCTCTGCAACCATTCCTTTGACTTTTTCAATGTTATCTTCACTCTGAAGTACGAGTGCGATACACTCTGCGATCATATCCATGTCGTCTTCTTTTAATCCTCTTGTTGTAACCGCCGGTGTTCCAAGTCTGACACCGCTTGTCACGAACGGTGATCTTGGATCGTTCGGTACCGTATTTTTGTTACATGTGATGTGTGCGGCATCCAGACGTTTTTCCAGTTCTTTACCGGTCACATCTTCTCCTCTTAAATCAATCAGCATCAGGTGATTATCTGTTCCTCCGGATACAATCTTCACTCCACGGTCCATCAGTCCCTTACTGAGTGCCTGTGCATTTTTGATAATCTGTTTCTGATATTCTGCGAATTCAGGCTCCATGGCTTCTTTGAAGCATACCGCTTTTCCTGCGATCACGTGTTCCAGTGGTCCTCCCTGGATTCCAGGGAATACAGCTTTATTAAAGTTGAATTTATCTGCTGCTTCCTGATTACAGAGGATCAGACCGCCTCTTGGTCCGCGCAGTGTCTTATGTGTTGTCGTTGTTGTGACATCTGCGTACGGGATCGGGCTTGGATGAAGTCCTGCTGCAACAAGTCCTGCGATATGGGCCATATCAACCATCAGGTATGCTCCTACTTCATCCGCGATCTCACGGAATTTTTTGAAATCAATGATTCTTGCATAAGCACTTGCTCCCGCAATGATCATCTTTGGTTTTTCTTTTACTGCGATCTCACGTACCTTATCATAATCGATCACACCCTCGTCGTTCACTCCGTATGATACGACGTTGAAATATTTACCGGAAATATTAGCCGGAGAACCATGTGTCAGATGTCCGCCATGATCCAGGTTCATACCCATGACTTTGTCTCCGGGCTCCAGCATTGCAAAGAATACTGCCAGATTTGCCTGTGCTCCGGAATGTGGCTGTACATTGGCATAATCACAGCCAAATAACTTCTTTGCTCTTTCTCTTGCAAGATCTTCCACTACATCCACACACTGACATCCACCATAGTAACGTTTGCCCGGATAGCCTTCTGCGTATTTATTTGTAAGCGGACTTCCCATTGCTGCCATGACTGCTTTGCTTACCCAGTTCTCCGATGCGATCAGCTCCAGATGCGAATTCTGTCTCTCCATCTCGGCCTGAATGGCGTCTGCAATTTCACTGTCTGCTTTTTTAATTTCATCAAATGCATACATATTTGAGTCCTCCTGGTTTGTTAAAAATTTAATTTATTTAATATGATATCACTTTACCACGGTGAATGCCAGTGTTTTTTGTAAAAAAGAGGAAACCTCTGATGAAATTAATCATCAAAGGTCTCCTTTAATTTATCCATAAATCCTTTTTTCTTTTTGCCTTTATGTTCGTGCTCTTCCGCTTTTTCAGATTTCTCTGCTCCGAGGGAATTGCCGGTCAGCTCATCGAATTTACGCAGTGCTTCTTTTGCTTCGGCACTTAAGTGTTCCGGTGTCTGGACCACAAGTGTCACATAATGATCGCCGCGAACCTGTGCATTTCGAAGAGATGGAACTCCTTTACCTTTCAGACGTACTTTTGTATCTGTCTTGGTTCCCGGTTTTACCGTGTAGATCACTTCTCCATCTACCGTCTTGATACGGATATCCGCACCAAGCGCTGCCTGTGCAAATGTAATCGGTACCGTTGAGAAGATGTGCATATCCTGACGCTGGAAGATTGGATGTCTTGATACCACAACCTCCACCAGAAGATCTCCTCTTGGTCCGCCGTTTACACCCGGCTCACCTTTTTCACGAATTCTGACACTCTGGCCATTATCAATACCTGCAGGAATTGATACGGATATCTTCTTCTTGCTGGCTACATAGCCTGTTCCGCCGCAATCCGGACATTTTTCTTTAATAATCTTACCAGTTCCCTGGCAATCCGGACAGGTCTGTACATTCTGTACCGTTCCAAAGAATGACTGCTGTGTATATACTACCTGACCTTTACCGCCACATTTCGGACAAGTCTCCGGAGATGTTCCCGGTTTGGCACCTGTTCCGTTACATTTCGGACATGGGTCTTTTAATACAACGTCCAATTCTTTCTCGCATCCGAATACAGCCTCTTCGAATGTGATTCTGACACTCTTACGGATATTCATACCTTTCATCGGTCCCTGGTTCGCACGACCGCCTCTGCGTCCGCCGCCGAACAGATCTCCGAAGATATCTCCGAAAATGTCGCCAAAATCAGCACCGTTAAAGTCGAATCCGCCATATCCGCCGCCTGCTCCCGCACTTCCGTCAAAAGCAGCATGACCAAACTGATCATACTGACGGCGTTTTTCCGGATCACTCAAGACTGCATACGCCTCAGAAGCTTCTTTGAACTTCTTTTCAGCTTCAGCATCACCCGGATTCATATCCGGGTGATACTTCTTGGCAACCTGTCTGTATGCTTTTTTCAAAGTTGCTTCGTCAGCATCTTTACTGACCCCAAGCACCTCATAGTAATCTCTTTTTGACTCTGCCATTTCCTATTCCTCACTTAATGTTCTTAGACTTCTTTGTAATCTCCGTCTACGACATCGTCGCCCTGGAATCCTTCTGGTGCCGGGCCTGCTCCTGCATTAGCTCCTGGCTGAGGACCAGCTCCCTGAGCTCCTGCTGCTGCGCCAGCCTGCTCATACATCTTTGTGAAGAGCTTCTGAGCACTCTCTGTCAGTTTTTCTTTACCTGCTTTGATCTCTGCAACCTGCTCATCTGTAAGAGTATCTGTATTTGCTTTTTCAAGTAATTCTTTCAGAGCTTTGCAGTCAGCTTCTACTGCTGCTTTGTCTGCACCGTCAAGCTTGTCGCCAACTTCCTGCAGAGCTTTCTCTGTCTGGAATACCATAGCGTCAGCTTCGTTCTTAGCATCGATTCCTTCTTTACGTTTCTTGTCCTGAGCTTCGAATTCAGCAGCTTCTTTTACAGCTTTGTCGATATCTTCATCAGACATGTTAGATCCTGCTGTAATTGTGATGTGCTGTTCTTTTCCAGTTCCAAGGTCTTTTGCAGATACATTTACGATACCATTTGCATCGATATCGAATGTAACTTCGATCTGTGGGATTCCACGTGGAGCTGGTGCGATTCCGTCCAGTCTGAACTGTCCGAGAGATTTGTTATCTCTTGCAAACTGTCTTTCTCCCTGTACTACGTTGATATCAACGGCTGTCTGGTTATCAGCAGCTGTAGAGAAGATCTGGCTCTTCTTTGTAGGAATTGTTGTATTTCTCTCGATCAGACGAGTAGCTACACCACCCATTGTCTCGATAGACAGTGACAGTGGAGTTACATCCAGAAGAAGGATGTCGCCGGCGCCTGTATCTCCTGCAAGTTTACCACCCTGAACAGATGCTCCAAGTGCTACACACTCATCCGGGTTCAGAGATTTGCTTGGCTCTTTACCTGTCAGACGTTTTACTTCTTCCTGTACTGCAGGGATACGTGTAGATCCACCAACTAACAGTACCTGACCAAGTTCAGAAGCTGTGATACCAGCATCTGATAATGCTCTCTGTACCGGCTCAGATGTCTTCAGTACAAGATCATGTGTCAGTTCATCAAATTTAGCTCTTGTAAGGTTCATATCGAAATGTTTTGGACCTTCTGCTGTAGCTGTGATGAATGGAAGGTTGATGTTTGTTGTTGTTGCTGAAGAAAGTTCTTTTTTAGCTTTCTCAGCTGCTTCTTTTAATCTCTGAAGTGCCATCTTATCTGCAGATAAGTCAACACCTTCCTGTTTCTTAAATTCAGCGATCATGTAGTCTGTAATCTTCTGGTCGAAGTCATCTCCACCAAGTCTGTTGTTACCGGCTGTAGATAATACTTCGATAACTCCGTCACCGATCTCGATAACAGATACGTCGAATGTACCACCACCAAGGTCATATACCATGATCTTCTGTTCTTTTTCATTGTCAAGACCATATGCAAGAGCTGCTGCTGTTGGCTCGTTGATGATACGTTTTACATCAAGTCCTGCAATCTTACCTGCATCTTTTGTTGCCTGACGCTGAGCATCGTTGAAGTAAGCAGGTACTGTGATAACAGCTTCTGTTACTTTTTCTCCAAGATATCCTTCTGCATCTGCTTTCAGTTTCTGAAGGATCATTGCTGAGATCTCCTGTGGAGAATATTTCTTATCTTCAATTGTTACCTTGTAGTCGGTTCCCATCTCTCTCTTGATAGAAGAGATTGTTCTCTCTGCGTTTGTTACTGCCTGACGTTTTGCAGGTTCTCCGACAAGACGCTCACCTGTCTTTGTAAATGCTACTACAGATGGTGTTGTTCTTGCGCCTTCTGTGTTGGCGATAACTGTTGGCTGTCCACCTTCCATTACGGCTACACAGCTGTTTGTTGTTCCTAAATCAATACCTATAATTTTACCCATGATAAATTTCCTCCTGTATGATTTTTTATTCTGATAATTGTGAATGTTCTTGTTTCTAGTTTGCTACTTTTACCATGCTGTGTCTTACAACTGAATCACGGTATGTGTAGCCCTTCTGAAATTCCTCGGCAACAATATTCTCACCGAAGTTTTCATCTTCCACATGCATCACTGCGTTGTGGAAATTCGGATCAAACGGCTGGCCTACTGCTTCAATAGGCTTAACCTCGATTCCTTCCAGAGTGGTAAGCAGATGTTTATACACCTTCTCCATTCCCTGAACGAACGGATCTTCTTTGTCTTCTTCCTTCACTGCATCCAGACCTCTTTCAAAGTTGTCTACAACTGGAAGAATCTTCTCTATGATATCTTTCGCTCCAACTTCGTACATCTGGGATTTTTCCTTTTCTGTACGTTTGCGGAAGTTATCAAACTCTGCCATCTGACGGGTAAGCTTATCTGTAAGCTCTTCGATCTTCTCGTCTTTTTTATCTTTTTTCTTGCCAAATAATTTTTTGCCAGATTTCTTTTCTGTATCTTTCGCTGTCTCTTCGGCTTCTTCGTTTTCCACTTTTTCAGAAGTTTCTGTTGTCTCGTCTGTATCCGTCTCTGCTTCTTTTGCTTCAGCAGCAGATTTTTTTGCCTCTTCTACAGCTTCTTTTACCATATCTTCCTGGCTTTTTTCCTGCTTATTTTCCAAGGGTTATTCCACCTTTCTATCATTCTTATGGAACATCTGATCCAGTTCTGTCTGGAGACGTTTCATAGATTTTAAAACATGTTCATAATCCATACGTTTCGGTCCGATAATTCCTATCGTTCCCTTCATACCATCACCCAGTTCGTAGGTTGCAGTTACGACACTGCAGTCTCTCATAGTCTGTACCGGAGTCTCATCTCCGATATATACCTGAATGCCGGTATTCTCATCCTGTGCCAGGGTCTGTGTAACCAGTTCGGATAACTGCTGTTTTTCTTCAAATGCACTGATGATTTCCTGTGCGCTCTGGTTATCACTCAGCTCCGGATATTTGAAAATGTTCGTCGCACCGCTTGTGTAGATCTGCATATCATCATCTACATGAATCGCATCTGCAACTGCATCCAGTACATATCCGACTACCTGACTGTGGATTCCTGCCTGCTCCTTTAATCTGGCGATCAATCCCAGGTTGATTTCTTCGATCGACATGCCGTTGAGTGTTGTATTCAGCAGCATATTCAGCTTTAACAGATTCTCATTGCTGATCGGCTCATCAATGTTAATGATCTTATTCTTGATCACATTGCCTCCCAGTACGATGACTGCGATCACCTGTTCCTCATCTACCATAGATAACTGGATGAACTTAATCTTGTTTGAATTGTTCATCGGAGTCGAAACCATCGTTGCATAGTTGGTATTCGTTGCAAGAACCTTTGCTGCCTGTTTCAAAAGCTGATCCATCTTATCTGCTTTGTCAAGCATCTGATCCTGCATCTCATTCAGCTCCTGCTCTTTCTCCTCCATCAGCATATCTACATAGAGCCTGTATCCTTTATCCGAAGGAATACGTCCTGCCGACGTATGAGGCTGGATGATATATCCCATCTCTTCCAGATCTGCCATCTCATTACGGATCGTTGCTGAACTAAGATTCAGATCCGTGTACTTGGAAATCGTTCTGGAACCAACCGGTTCACCTGTCTCCAGATAATTCTGGATGATTGCATGAAGTATTTTCAGTTTTCTTTCACTCATCTCTTCATGATTTATCACCGGTACCTCCTCCTTTCGGTTTCTGGTTATTAGCACTCTTTTTATCTGAGTGCTAACACCTTTCGACTATTAAGATAGCACTCTCACATATTTTTGTCAACACTGTTTAGATATTTTTTAGAAAATGTAAAAAACCTTCTGATTACCACTTCTTTCGAATGCACATCAACGCAAACAGGCAGACTACTTATAATATATTGTCTGCCTGTTAATCACTTTATTCTTTTTCGTTTATATTGTTTTTAACGCAATTCCAAGGATATGTTTTGCACATCTCTGGAGATCCGCTTTGGTAATCCTTCCATTTTTTACGCCGTCTACAATATCCTCTACATTTTTCCTGCATCCTGGCATCTGAAGATCATTTCCTGCCTTAATGCACTGTACACCATCGGAATAGCTGTATTTTCCGCTTTCTGATACCATTCCAAGTGCCGTCGTATCCTGAGACGTATACCAGTCTGTCATAATAAAGCCTTCAAATCCCCATTCATCACGCGCTACATTCTGAAGCATGTCATAATGATTGGCGGCATGTGTTCCATTGATCAGATTATACGATGTCATGATCGCATATGGCTGTGCTGTCTTCACCGCAATTTCGAATCCTTTCAGATAGATTTCTCTTAATGCACGTTCGCTGATATGTGCGTTCGTGAACATACGGTTGTCTTCCTGATTATTTGCCGCAAAATGCTTGATCGTCGTTCCATGTCCTTTGTAAGACTGTACACCCTTTGTATCGGCTGCCGCACACAGTCCGGTAAGCAGTGGATCTTCCGAATAATATTCAAAGTTTCTTCCACACAATGGATTTCTGTGAATATTCATGCCCGGTGCCAGCCACAGGTGAATATGAAACTGTTCCATCTCTTCTCCGACAATCTCACCCATTCTCTTGATAAGATCCACATCCCATGACTGCGCAAGTGTCGTCGCAATCGGGATTGCCGTACAGTACTGGTAATAATCCTGCGCTCCTTCCGGCTGCTCTTTCGCAAACGGTGCAATTTCCATTCCGAACTGTTCCCCACCCGGTAATTTATTGCCTTCTTTATCCGTTTTAAAATGTGTCTGTAACCGTAATCCTGCCGGTCCATCTGCAAGGATCAGATTCGGGATCTTCCGCTTCTCGATCAGTGCCGACGTCGTATCCCCTGCTGCTCCCGGCACACATGCAGAAGATGACCCGATTACATTGCCGCCTTCTTCCAGTCGTTCGGTTCCGACACAAAGATCGGCCATCTCTTCTACCGTAAGCTGTGCAACCAATTCTTCGAGTGATGCTGCCCCCTTCTTCACATCCTCCAGTGTTAATATCTCGTCCGGTCTTTTATCTTCCAGCGTAGTACGTAGCACTTCATATTCCATGATCTTTTTCTTAAAGTTTTCCGCATAGATCAATATCGGACGCATAAATGGTGTGTCATCCAGTTCCAGGTCAAAGATTGGGACCATATGATGAATCTCTTTTACAAATTCCTTATCCTTCATCACATTCTTTAAAAGAACCGTCTGAACTGTTTCATCCAGATCTATGATCGCGGCTACTTCCGTTGTACGTGAACTGTTCCCCACACGAATCGTATACTCGCCTTCCTCCATGACCCATGCTGCATCATAACTGTCATAAGATGCCATATCTTCTGTCGCAAATGTAACTGTTACCACTTCTTTTTCTCCCGGCATGAGAAGCTTTGTCTTGGCAAATCCTGCAAGCTCCTGTGTTGGTTTTTCCATAACTCCATCCGGTGCCGAATAATAAACTTGTACGACTTCTCTTCCCGGATATACCTTACCGATATTCGTCACTTCCACTTCTACCTTTACCAGCTTTTCATCTGCGGTCA
This sequence comes from Dorea sp. MB18-49, assembly GCF_023669465.1. Lineage (NCBI taxonomy): Bacteria > Bacillati > Bacillota > Clostridia > Lachnospirales > Lachnospiraceae > Dorea > Dorea sp. MB18-49. The sequence continues at coordinate 19,628 of NZ_JAMOYX010000024.1, read as the reverse complement.
CTTCTTTGGTCACCAATGAGAAATCCGTGTATCCTTTTCCATACCCAAAGCAATACAACGGCATGATTCCAAATGTATCAAAATAACGATATCCGACATAAATCCCGTCACTATAGTATTCATCATCCAGATTGTCATCGCGGTAACTGAAAGTTCTCGATGACGGATAGTCATCATAAGATCTTGCCCATGTATCTGTTAATTTTCCTGACGGAACTGTTTTAGCCATCAAGACATCCGCCACTGCATGGCCACCCATATTTCCAGTCTGTCCGGTCAGAAGGATTGCCTGCACTCCGGAAATCTTCCGCAATTCTGTCAGATCTATCACGCCTCCTGTATTCAATAATACAACACAATTCGAATAATTTTCCGTCATAAACCGGATGTTCTGCAATTCTCTGTCACTCAGATAATAATCTCCTTTTTCTGCCCGCCGGTCTTTTCCCTCTCCGGAATTTCTTGCAAGCACATAAATGGCCGCATCTGCCTCTTTGATATCTGTCTCTTCGACAATTGGCTGCTCCGGTTCCTGAAACGGATGTTTGAACCCAAGGATTACCGATGGCTCTCCCGTCTCATCTGACATATCTTTTAATTTTTTCAAATATGTTTTCTGCGCCTCTTCCAGATCCCGGTCGTATCTGTCAAGCCAGTCTTCTGTCACGATCTCAAATCCGGCTTCTTCTAATCCCCGTGCGATTGAAACTGTTTTTCTTACATTGACATCTCCGGATCCTGTTCCTCCTTTCACCGTATGTCTGGCTCCCGTTCCATATAATGCAATCTTTTTTATCTTATCTGAAAATGGTAATACACCGTCATTCTCCAAAAGGACCATACATTCCCCGGCCAGATGACGTACTTCATTCTCATGCTCTGTCTCATACTTCTGAATTTCATTTGTTTTCGATGCATAAATCTGTGCCATATATCTTCCTCTTTTCCTATATTATATTTTTCAAATTATAATGCTTCTGTTTCTGATTTTTGTATTTTGCTTGCAGAAATATCAGCTCTGTGAAAAATTTTAACACATTCTTCTGTCATTTTTCCATACTTAACATCCATTATTTCAGATACATTACGGACATCTTAATTGCGGTATTGTAATTATTTTTATTTTTGTTGTTATTCCAACAACATTCTTTTTCTTCTTTATAGTACACTAATACCTGCAAAACAACTGATACCATTTTAAACATATTTCTATTTTTTAAGAAAAGGAGAATCATTATGATCAGAAAAATAATCCATATAAATGAAGAAAAATGTAACGGATGCGGTGCATGTGCCAACGCCTGTCACGAAGGTGCCATTCAGATGGTTGATGGAAAAGCCCGATTAATGCGCGATGATTTTTGCGATGGCCTTGGTGACTGTCTGCCGGCCTGTCCGACAAATGCAATCACATTTGAAGAACGTGAAGCGGATGCTTATGATGATGATGCAGTAAAAGCACATCTTGCCGCCAAAGGACCGGAAGCACTTAAGAAACACCTTGATGCAAAAAAAGCACATGCTCACGATAATGATGCACCAGCTCCACATCATGGTGGATGTCCGGGTTCTATGGCTCGTGAAATTCAACACACTCATAATAATGTTGCAAGTGCTTCTAATAATATGTCAGGAAGTACACCGACCGCTTACTCCATGGAAAGTCAGCTTCGTCAGTGGCCGGTCCAGATCAAGCTTGCTCCGCTGAGCGCACCATATTTCCAGAACGCAAATCTGCTGATTGCAGCCGACTGTACCGCATATGCATATGGCAACTTCCACAACCAATTCATTAAGAATCACGTTGTACTGATTGGATGTCCGAAACTGGATGCAGTTGATTATACGGAGAAATTAACCGAGATCATCAAGCATAATGATTTCAAAAGTCTTACTATCGTCCGTATGGAAGTTCCTTGCTGCGGAGGACTGGAGCATGCCGCTACAGAAGCGTTAAAAGCAAGCGGGAAGTTTATTCCTTGGCAGGTGGTGACGATTGGGATTGATGGAACTATAAAGGATATTTAATACATGAAACGGTCGTTACCCGGAATAGGAGTCACTGTTTGAGCCGTATGGCGAGTTTGACTCCTAGGCCAGGTGCTTTTAGAAAATTCTGACGCCCTTATAACTTCTTCATCGTAGAATCTTAGCCCGAAGCAGAATACCAAGTCTTTCTCATGGACCGGGGTAAACCACGATACTGCATTAAACAGCAACTCACTGATCTTCCCGGATATACCTCATCCACTCTTTAATCTCCTTCTCATGCCCATTCTCGCTTGGTACATAGAATTTTTCTCCGACGATCTCGTCCGGGAGATACTGTTGTTCTACATAATGGTGCGGATAATTATGTGCATATTTATATCCGATGCCGTGTCCCAGTTTCTGGGCTCCTTTATAGTGGGCATCCTGCAAGTGTGACGGAACCGTTGTCTTTGTGCGTTTCACGCTTGCCATTGCATCAAAGATTGCATTGCATGCGGCATTACTCTTTGGTGCAGTTGCTACATACGTGACTGCCTGAGAAAGAATGATCTGTGCTTCCGGCATACCGATTCGTTCGACTGCCTGGGAAGCAGATACGGCAACCGTAAGTGCCATCGGATCTGCATTTCCGACATCTTCCGATGCGCAGATCATGATACGTCTGGCTATGAACTTGATATCTTCTCCTGCGTATAACATTTTCGCAAGATAATACACTGCCGCATCTGGATCGGAGCCACGCATACTTTTGATAAATGCAGAGATCGTATCATAATGATTATCCCCGGTCTTATCGTATTTGACTACACGTTTCTGAATGCATTCGGATGCAACATCCAGTGTGATGCGAATCTTTCCGTCTGCACTTCGTTCTGTCGTCAGGATTCCAAGTTCGACTGCATTCAATGCACTTCTGGCATCTCCTCCGGAAATGTCTGCAAGAAATTCCAGTGCATCTTCATCGATCACTGCCTGGTAACTTCCCATACCTTTTACCGTATCATAGACTGCCCTTGTGATCAGTGTCTTGATGTCTTCTTTGGCAAGCGGCTGTAATTCAAAGATGCTCGATCTGGAAAGCAACGCCCCATTCACTTCAAAATACGGATTCTCTGTCGTTGCGCCGATCAGAATGATCGTACCGTCTTCTACAAACGGCAGCAGATAATCCTGCTGTCCTTTATTGAATCTATGGATCTCATCCACGAACAGGATTGTCTTCTTCCGGTACATTCCCTGCATCTCTTTTGCTTTGTTTATCACTTCTTCCATGTCCTTTTTACCCGCAGTCGTTGCGTTGATCTGGGTAAATTCCGCACTGGTCGTATTGGCAATGACTTTGGCGAGTGTGGTCTTTCCTGTTCCCGGAGGACCGTAGAAAATAACCGAACTTAATTTGTCAGCCTTGATCGCCCTGTAAAGTAATTTGTCCTTTCCGATAATGTGCTGCTGTCCGACTACTTCCTCTAATGTGGTCGGGCGCAGTCTGGATGCAAGCGGTGCCTCTTTTTCCATGTTCTGCTCCCGCATATAATCAAATAAATCCATTCTTTCATCTCCATTTATCTATGTAAATTTTCATTCATCAGATCTGATTCATAAATTCTGCGTTTTGAATCTAATTCATAATGAGTTCATCAACCGTTACAAATTCAAATCCTTCCTTCTGCAGGATATCTACAATACGCAGTGCCGCATTCACACTGGACTCATAACAGTCGTGCAGTAAAATGATATCATTTTCCTTTGCCTGCGTCACTACTTTATTGACAATTTCATCTTCATTATTCGTTGTCCAGTCCAGAGGATCTATCGTCCACATCACAGGCATAACATCCAGTTCCCACTCCAGCTTCTTCTGCCAGGCTCCGAACGGTGGTCGCATATAAGAGACTTCTTCTCCTGTGATCCCGGTAATCACTTCATTTGTCATCAGAATTTCTTCTTTTGCCGTCTCATCCGGTACACGTGTGATTTCTACATGGTGATACGTATGATTGCCGACCAGATGCCCTTCTTCCGATTCTCTCTTTACAAGTTCCGGCGTATTTTCTGCATTTTCCCCGATCAGGAAAAATGTTGCTTTTACATTCCGCTCTTTTAATCCATCCAGTAGTTTCGGTGTCCATGCCGGGCTTGGTCCGTCGTCAAATGTGATTGCAATCTTAGGGGCCTCTTTTATCATATTCGATGCCACATACTGAATGGCCTTTTCATTACTTGAATGGGTAGTTTCTGACAGTTCCTTATGAGTTTTTTTCACTCCCACAACAGCCTCATCTTCCAACTGCACCATCTTTGTCAGAAGAAAATAGATGCCTAATATATAAATCAGCAAAATTCCCGCCATTTTCATCCTGGTCCGTCGTTTGTATGTTATATCTGATTTGCAATCGATATTTGATTCCATGTCACACCCGCATAGCATTATTTCATTTTACTATATGCAGGGACAGGGAATTCCATACCCGGGTTCTTTTTCTGACCTTACTGCAATACGAAAAAGCTGCCATTGACATTTTCCTCTTGCATACTTTGGTATACAAAAGGCGCCAGAATTCTGACGCCTTGCTTTACCTTATATTTTTCTATATTATTTCTTACGTTTTCCCGGTACCGCTTTCTTTCCTGTACTCTTCTTATTCTTTTTCGATACAGGCTTCTTTTCTGCATTCTTCTTATTCTTTCTCGATACAGAAGCTTTTCTGACGCTCCATCCAAATGTTCCAAGTGAATCTCCCAATGTCAGATATTCTCCATGAGAATACGCCAGAAGTCCGGCTTTTCCAAGCTGTAATCTTCCCTTTTCATCCAGATATTCTTCTCCTACCTGAACAGCCTCTACTTTAGCCAGAAACATATGATGTGAGCCGAGTTCTTTGATCTCGGTTACTTTACACTCAATGTTCACCGGACATTCTTCTATGATCGGTGCATAGTCAAGCTTTGATGCTCTGCCGGCTGTCAGATGCATCTCTTTCCATTTATCAACATCACGACCGGAGCGTACTCCGCACCAGTCTGTTGCCTTTTTTAACTTTTCAGTTGTCAGATTTACTACGAACTCTCCGCTGTCTTTCAGAAGATCGTACGAATATCGCTCCGGTCTTACGGATATGTACAGCATTGCCGGATTCGTACATACCGTTCCGGTCCACGCAACCGTTATGATGTTCGATTTACCGGATTTATCTGCGGTACTTACCATCACGGCCGGGAGCGGATACAGCATATTTCCCGGTTTCCAGATCTGCTTTGCCATGTCTTTTTCCCCCGCTTTTTTCTACTGCTGTAATTCACTTACCAGAGTCGGTATCAGCTGTTTCTTTCTGGATACAACTCCCTTTAAGATCATCTTTTCGCTGTCTTCTTTCAGATCGAATGCATCAATGATATACTCTTTCGCTTTTGCGCCACAGCACAATAGTTCTGTCGATTCATCCAGAATATCCGTCAGCATAAAGAATACCATCTGTACTCCATTTTTCTCCAGTACTTCCGGCAGATATGGAGTCAGCATCTCTTTCACTTCCTGCAGTTCTTCTTTACTCATCGAATTCAGCTGTCCCACGCCAAATACCATATCATTTACTGTAAACTGCTTGAAATCCTGGAAACAGATATCTTCTGCCGTCTTTCCTGCAAGACTGCTTCCTGCCTTGAACATTGCCTGCGCCTGTTCTTCCAGATTGATTCCTGCAATCTTTCCAAGTTTCTTTGCAACTTTTTCATCCAGCGATGTGCAGGTCGGCGAGCGGAATAACAGTGTATCGGAAATGATTGCCGAACACAGAAGTCCTGCAATCGTTGGTGTGATCTCTACGTCGTTTTCTTTATACATCTGATATACGATCGTTGCCGTACATCCTACCGGCTGGTTTCTGAAAAATACAGGTCCCATCGTCTCGATATTTCCCAGTCTGTGATGATCAATGATCTCCACGATCTCAGCTTCCTCGATACCGTCTACTGCCTGATTCTTCTCGTTATGATCCACCAAGATCACTTTCTTTTTACTTACATTTAAGAAACGACGTCTTGATACGAATCCCTTAAACTTCCCATGCCGGTCGATAATCGGGAAATCACGGTATTTCTTCTTTGCCATAACTTCCTTAATATCTTCCACATAATCACTCATATGGAAACAAGTAAGTGGTGTCTTCGTCATAAAGCGCTTGACCGGAACGCTCTGGTTGATCAGTCTGGCTGCCGTAAATGTATCGTGCGGTGTACTGATGATTACCGTACTCTGCTCATCTGCACGTTTGATCACTTCTTCGGATACTTCCGCATTCTGGCAGACTACCATACAGCTTACATCAATATCAAGTGCACACATCTGTGATTCTACACGGTTTCCAAGGATCACCAGATCATCTTTTTCTATAAATTCCTGCATAAGCTCCGGACTTGATGCACCGATTGCTACTTTTCCTTTTGTAAAATATCCATGTTCGTTACCGGTTACCATCTCTCCATCCAGTGTATTCATGATGTTACGATACTGCGTTCTTGCTTTGGAAAGGATCATATTATCATATACATCCATATAAGATGTCGCAATGTCTCCGGTTGAAATAACACCCAGGAGCTCTTCATCTCTTAAAATCGGAAGTGTCTTGATGTTATTCTCCTTCATCTTTGTCCATGTATCTTTCAAAGATACATTCGGTCCTACACCATCTATCTGGTGGATATCCATATCTTTTACCTGTAATTTGACATTCTCCAGAAGATTTGGAACCTTCACTCCAAATTTCTGTAATACATAGTGTGTCTCTTCATTTATCTGACCGGCTCTTTTTGCAATATAATCATTACCGGTTATTTCTCTTTTTAAATTTGCATAGGCAATTGCTGAACAGATGGAATCCGTATCGGGATTCTTATGTCCCACAACGTATATTTTTCCTGCTTTCTTAGCCATATTTTCTCTTTCACATCCCTTTTTATATCATCTCTTAAGTATTAAGCTTGCCATCTTTTTAAGAATTCGTCAACCTTTATTTCTATGTATTTCGTATTTTTCTTTGAACAATATTATACTTCTATGCTATACTTAAGACAGTATAAAAGAACATTTTCAATTATGTTCTTAATAATAAGAAGGGAACTTAATACTATGAGCGAAGAATTATTACACGAAGAAACACAGAACGAAGGAACACCTGTTACAATGGCTGATCTTGAGGAACATTTTGACGATGCAAATCCATGGAATGTAGTAAAATCTTACATGGAAAAAGGTACTGTCCTTCCTGTAAAAGTAGAAGGGATTGTAAATGGCGGCGCCATTGCCATGGTTGAAGGTTTGCGTGGATTCATCCCGGCATCCAGATTATCTCTCTCCTATATCGAAGATCTTGAAACTTACCTGTTAAAAGATATTGAAGTCAAAGTCATCGATGTAGATGAAGCAAATAACCGTCTCGTACTCTCTGCACGCGAGATTCTCCAGGAAAAAGCAAGAAAGGAAAGAGAAGCTAAGATTGCCGCTGTCAAAGTTGGAAGCATCGTAACAGGCACTGTAGAAAGCCTTCAGAATTACGGAGCATTTGTAGATCTCGGCGACGGTCTCTCCGGTCTGGTACACATTTCCCAGATCAGCTTAAAACGAATCAAATCACCTGCTGATGTATTAAATGTCGGAGACGAAGTAACTGTAAAGATCATCGGAATAAAAGATGGCAAGATCAGCCTGAGTATGAAAGCTCTCGAAGAAGAGAAAAAAGAGGAAGAAGAAATCCATGTAGAGATCCCGAAGGCTGAAGAGATCGGTACAAGTCTTGGGGATTTATTCAAAGGGTTGAAATTAGATTAGTTTCTATTTAATCGATTAACAGAGTTGGCCTCTCGGTCCTTGAAGAACACAGTATATAGTCGTTCTTGTTCAGGTTCCGTGCACTAAGAAACAGTAAGAGCGCCAAAATAACCTAAAAACAAAGGAATTACGTTCACAACTCGTCCCTTTGGGACTCAAACAAGTTCACTACATTCCTTTAACGGTTATTTTGACGCTCTAACTGTTTCTAAACACACTCTACATTCACTAGAACGGCTATTTTTTATAACCTTTACGTATAATCGGAAAATTATAATATAAGCCTTGATTTTCCAGTGCTTCTATACACTTCCGGATTCACCTTCTCCAAATCCCGCAGCCACACTTCCGAGCAAGCATCACTCGGCATTCTCCAGTCTCCTCTAGGAGATAATGCCACGGTTCCAACCTTCGGGCCATCCGGCAGACAGGAGCGTTTGAACTGCTGGATAAAGAATCTTCTGCAGAATGTGTATAACCATTTGTAGATGGTTGCATCATCATATTCACCCTCAAATGCATAACGTGCGATACGGTAGATCTTACTTGGTTCATAGCTGAATCTCAACAGATAATATAAGAAGAAATCATGTAATTCATAAGGGCCGACCAGATCTTCTGTCTTCTGCGCAATCTCGCCGTCTTTTGGCGGAAGGAGTTCCGGGCTGACCGGTGTATCCAGCACATCGTACAGTACTTCTTTCAACTCCTGATCTTCACAGGTATCTGCATAATAATGTACAAGGTGACGTACCAGCGTCTTCGGAACAGATGCATTCACTCCATACATAGACATATGGTCTCCGTTATAAGTTGCCCATCCAAGTGCAAGTTCAGACATATCTCCTGTTCCGATCACGATTCCTCCTGTCTGATTTGCTACATCCATCAATACCTGAGTTCTCTCTCTTGCCTGAGAATTTTCATAGGTTACACTATGATCCTCCGGATCATGCCCGATATCTTTAAAATGCTGTTCGACCGCTGCCCCTACCGGGATTTCCCGCAGTGTTGCTCCGAGCTTTACTGACATCTTGCATGCATTCTGATAAGTTCTGTCCGTAGTTCCAAAACAAGGCATCGTCACAGCTACAATTCCACTACGATCCATTCCTAATGCGTCAAATGCTTTTGCTGACACCAACAGTGCCAGCGTAGAATCCAGACCTCCCGAAATACCAACGACTGCACTTTTGGCATGTGCATGTGCCAGACGTTTTTTCAGCCCCATAGCCTGAATCGTCAGAATTTCTTCACAACGCAAGTTTCTCTCTGCCATCACACTTGGCACAAATGGTCTGGATGCAAATCTTCTTGTAAGCTCTGTTTCCTCTACATGGATCTCAAACGGAATACGGATCAGTGTCCTCTCTTTTTCCGTCTGGAATGTTGTATTCTTGCGGCGCTCACTTAATAAACGTTTTACATCTATCTCTGTATAGATCACTTCATTTGAGAAACGATTGCTGGATGCAAGTGTCGTTCCATTCTCTGCAATAATATTATGTCCTCCAAATACCAGATCTGTCGTAGACTCTCCTTCTCCGGCATTGGCATAAATGTATCCACAGATCAATCTTGCCGACTGCCCTTCGATCAGGCTCTCGCGATAAGCCGCCTTACCGATTGTCTCATCGCTTGCCGAACAGTTAACGATTACTGTAGCACCTTCTCTTGCTGCAAGTGTACTTGGCGGGATCGGAGACCACACATCTTCACAGATCTCTGCCGAAACGACCAGTTCCTCCATCTGTTCTGCCACAAATAGGAGCTGTGGCCCGAATGGAATTTTCTTTCCATCTAATGTAATCCACCTTGCCATTTCCGGTCCCGGACGGAATTGACGCATCTCATAAAATTCCCCATAATTCGGAAGAAATGTCTTTGTCGTAAGTCCCAGAATATTTCCACGATTTAACGCAGCCGCAACATTATAAAGTTCTCCGTCTACAGCAAGCGGGACACCTATAAATATGAGTGCATCCTTTTCTTTTGTATAATCTGCAATCTTAAATAAAGCTTCTTTTGCCTCTTTCAGTAATATATCCTGCATAAAAAGATCACTACAGGTATATCCCGTCACACACAACTCCGGAAATACAATGACTTTTGCCCCGTTTGCAACTGTCTCGTCGATCATTTTACAGATATTTTCTGTATTATAAGCAACATCTGCCACTCTGATATCCGGGGTCGCAGCCGCTGCTTTTACAAATCCGTCTTTCATGACTCTTTCTCCTTATCGTTTACAACGTTTTAAGATATCTTTCAGTTCATCTACCGTATATTTGTATGCGGTATTACAGAAATGACATTTTACTTCGATATCCTTCCCTTCATCGATCATATCCTGGATTTCTTTCTTTCCAACACTGATCACGGCTTTTTCTACACGTTCTTTTGAACAGTTACAATAGAATCTTGTCGGCATAGTGTCTGTAATTTCCAGGCCCAGATTTCCCAGCAGAATCTCCAGGATCTGCTCCGGTGTTTCTCCTTTTTTCAGATGATCTGTTACTGATGTTATGTTTTTTAAATTTTCTTCAATCTGACTGATCGTCTCTTCTTTGGCAAATGGCATCATCTGAATGATAAAGCCACCGGCACATTCTACCGTATTATCTTTTTCCATCAGTACACCAAGGCCTACCGAAGATGGTACCTGTTCTGAATTGGCAAAATAATACGTCAGATCTTCTGCTATCTCACTGGATACAAGAATTGTCTGTCCGGAATATGGTTCCTTTAATCCCATGTCTTTTATAACCTGTAAAAGACCGATTCCAACAGCACCTCCCACATCAAGCTTTCCATTCTTTGGCGGCAGCATAACATCCGGATTATTAACATATCCTTTGACATCACCTTTACTGTCTGCGGTAACGGTGATACCACCGAGCGGTCCGTCTCCTCTTACCTGCAGTGTCAGCATATCTGTCTCATTTTTCATCATGCTTCCCATCATCGCTCCTGCTGTCAGTAATCTTCCCAGTGCCGCTGTCGCAACCGGGCTGGTATTATGATGTTCTCTGGCCGTTTCTACCAGTTCTTTTGTTGTCGCAGCAAAGGCTCTTACCTGCCCTTCCGCTGCTGTTGCTCTTACAATATAATCTTTCATATGTGTATTCCCTTCTTTATTATTTCTGTCTATTTTCCATATTCTCTTGCGATCACTGTAATCCGTTCGCTTGTATACATCGGTGCTTTCTTCGTATACGCATCATATGCTGCAACGAATTTCAGTCCTGCTTTTTCTAACAATCCGCGCATTTCCCGCAATGTATATGCCTTTTGGAAATGGCTCTCCTGATATTTTCTGTACAGAGACGCCTCTTCATCCTCACGTACAAATAAAGTCAGTTCATATTCATTGATCATTGATGTATGATTGTAATAATTTTCCCAGATAAAACTGCATTCATCCCTGTCTTCCGCGATTACCTGATTTCCCAGCACTTCTCTGTACTTATATTCTGTATTAAAATCAAAAATAAAAATACCTTGCGGATCCAGATAATTATTGACCAGACGGAATACTTCCTGCAGTTCATTCTTTTCTGTCACATAATTGACACAATCACAGACACTGACTATTGCTCTCACAGTTCCGTACAGTTCAAACTCCTGCATATTCTGCAACAGATAAAGGATATCATGGCCACTCTCAATCCTTTTCTCCATGGCAATCTCCAGCATATCTTCGGAATTATCTACTCCGATCATATCATACCCTTTTTCAGCCAGGAGTTCTGTCATACTTCCGGTCCCGCATCCCAGTTCCAGAACCAGTCCGTCTTTTACTCCGTATTCTTTTAATCTGTCTTCCAGATAATCCGCCCATTCTTCATACGGCACATTATCCATAAATGTATCATAAACCTCGGCAAAACTTGTATATGCCTCCATGTATAATCTCCTTTTTCATACGTATTTAACATTTCTATTATATCGGTATTCTATTAAAAAGGCAATACGAAGAAAATATGACCAACAGTCAATTTTGTTTGACTTCTTATTTCTGATTTGCTATACTTATTATGTTGAGATATTTATTTCAGTATCTGTACAAAACTACTCTAAGCAATTTGTACAAAAAGTTATAAAAGGAAGTCTGATTACTCATGGGAAGAGTCGAGGAAAATAAAAAAAAGAAAAAGGAAGCACTCTTTCGCACTGCATATGAATTATTTACCACCAAAGGGATCAATTCAACCGCCATTTCTGACATTGTTGAAAAAGCAGGTGTAGCGAAAGGAACTTTCTATCTGTATTTTAAAGATAAGTATGACATCAAAAATAAGCTGATTGCTCACAAAACCAAAGAATTATTTGATCATGCGGAAATTGCTCTGGAGCACTCCGGCATCACCGGACTTGAAGACCAGCTGATTTTTATCATTGATGACATCATTAATATTTTAGTAAATAATAAGCCTTTGCTGAACTTTATTTCAAAAAATCTTGTAATGGGTGCATTAAAATCTGCTTTCTGGGCCGAAGACGAAGGTGACAAAATCTTCTATGAACGATACCTGGAGCTGGTAGAAGCCGATGAACACGAATATCAGGATATTGACATTATGCTATTCACTATTCTGGAATTGGCTGGTTCCACCGGATACAATTCTATACTGTTTGAAGAACCTGTATCTATCGAAAAGTACAAGCCATTTCTTTATCGAACCGTCCGTCTGATCATTCAAAGTCATAGAAAATAGTGCGCATAGTCTGAGCCGTTTCTTACGAGTGCATGACAATTTATAAAGCAGAATCCGCAGTGTAGTATGTAACATAAATATCTTTTTATGTTTCTGCAAACAAATTTGTGTTACATACTACACTGCGGATTTTATTGTCTGGTAGTTTCTTTATGATTCACACGATTACTTATACTGCGTAAGCAATTCTTTCATAGCCTTATCGGTTCCCTTCACAGATCCCTGAACCATCTCCGGCTTTCCACCACCGCGTCCTTCAAACGCGACGTTTAATGCTTTGCTGATCGGGCGTACATCCTCACTCCTGCTTCCGATTACATATCGATAACCGTCCGTATCTGTTCCGGCAAATACCGCACAGATCACTGCGCCTTTATCAAGCAGCCTGTTCATCATTTCTCTTGGAAGATTACCGGACAATGCGCTGTCGAATACAGTCACAATCTTCTCTTCTACCGGAATCTCTGCCACACGAAATTCCAGGAGTTTCTGCTGTAATTCTGCGATCTGGCTCTTCATACGTGTCTGCTCATCTTTAAGCTTACCAACCGCATCTGCCACTTCATATTCTTTTGCACATAACAGTGCCGAGATTTCTTTTGTCATGGCATCTTTTTTCTCATAATCCCGCATTGCACGTCTTCCGCAGAGCATTGTGATACGCTCACCGCCTTTATAATTGGCCATGCTTACCAGCTTGACAGCTCCGATCTCACCGGTCGTCTTCACATGTGGCGCACAGCATGCACACACATCATAACCTGGGATCTTTACAATACGTACCTGACCCTCAATCTCGATCTTGCTGCGATAATCCATATCTTTCAGCTCATCCTTCGACGGATAAAGAATCTCGATTTCAAGATCCTGATATACTGCCTCATTTGCCGCTGCCTCAATCTCTTTCAACTGTTCTTTACTGATCGTACCATCAAAATCCATTGTACAGTAATCGGCCCCCAGATGAAAACCGACATTGTTATATCCAAATCTTTCATGCACGATACCGGATACAATATGCTCCCCGGTATGCTGCTGCATCTTTTCAAAACGTTCTTCCCAGTTGATCTTTCCGGTCACAATACTTCCCACTTCCAATGGTTCAGTCGTATAATGATAGATCACATCGTCTTTTTCATGCACATCTGTAACGTTCACGGTTCCCAGAACTCCTGTATCTGCATACTGACCGCCGCCTTCCGGGAAGAATACCGTCTGGTCCAGTACCACACGGTAGCCATCCTTTGCTTCTTCACAGGAAATTACTTTTGCTGTAAATTCGGTTCTGTGACTGTCCTCATAAAATAATTTCTCTGTCATCCTACTTACATCCTTTCCGGTGCTTCAAATCCAAGTACGTCAATACATCCTTCCAGTACATCTTTTGTTACTTTCAGAAGTGCAATATAACTCTTCTGTTTCTCAGCGTTTTCTTCACCCAGAATCTTTGTCTCATGGTAGAAACGGTTAAATGCATTTGCAAGATCATAAATATATGCACAGATCTTATGCGGTGCAAGGTCCTGGAACGCATTTGCGATCACATCGTTATATTTAGCTGCTTCAAGCATCAGTGCTTTCTCGCAGTCCGCATGTGCTTCCTGTACCTTTAATCCATCCAGGCTGTTTCCCTGTGCCTGATATTTATGCAGGATTGATTTAATACGAACGATCGTATAGAGAATATACGGACCTGTATTACCTTCAAATGAAATAAATCTGTCCACATCAAAAACATAATCTTTTGATGCCTGATTTGAAAGATCTCCGTATTTAAGTGCAGCTACTCCGATCATATTAGCTGTCTTTCTTGCTTCTTCTTCTTCAATCGCATGATTTTCAGAAATTTTCTTATACATCTTCTCCGCAGTTTCCGAAATCAGTGTCTCCAGGCGCATAACTCCGCCTTCTCTTGTCTTAAACGGCTTACCATCTTTTCCATTCATAGTGCCAAATCCAAGGAATTTCAATTCAGTCTCTGCCGGAACGATTCCTGTCTTTTTCGCAGAACGGAATACCTGTGTAAAATGAAGTTCCTGACGTTTATCAACAACATAGATAACCTTATCCGGATGATAATCTTCGACACGCTGTACCAGTGTAGCAAGATCGGTTGTCCCATACAGTGAAGCTCCATCTGATTTCTGAATCATACATGGAGGGATCTCTTTTGTGTCAGTCTCCTCCTGCACATCAATAACCAGAGCCCCCTGATCTTCATGCGCAAATCCGTCTTTTTTCAACTTATCGATCATGTCAGGAATATATGCCTGTGCATCAGACTCTCCCTTCCAGAGATCAAAACTTACATTTAGATTTGCATAATTTCTTTTCAGATCAGATACAGATACATTGATAATATGATTCCAGATTGCACGATATCCTCTATGTCCATTCTGTAACAGATATGTTGCATGTAATGCATTCTCTCTGTAAGCATCATCTTCTTTCGCCTTACCACTTGCTGTTGGATAGATCTCTTCCAACTCGCTGATAGTAAACGGTGCTTCTTTTGGATATTCTCCTTCAAAAGATTCATCAAAATATGGCAGCTCTGGTTTTCTTTCTTTTAACTCTGTGATGATCAGTCCCATCTGATATCCCCAGTCGCCAAGATGGATATCTCCAAGAACCTCATGTCCCATTTTTCTCGCAATTCGTTTAACGCTTTCCCCGATAATTGCAGAACGCAGATGTCCTACATGCAGTGGTTTTGCCACATTCGGTCCGCCGTAATCCACAACGATCATCTCAGGGTTCTCTGCCTTCTGAATACCAAGATCTTCTGCTTCTTCCATCTGGTTCAGATAATCTGCAACAAATGCTTTTTTCAGTCTGATATTGATAAATCCCGGCTTTACAACCTCTACCTCTTCCATACATGCGCTGTCCTTTAACAGGGCAACTACATCCTCTGCGATCATGAACGGTGCCTTTTTATAAGCTTTTGCTCCCGCCATTGCACCGTTACACTGGTATTCACAAAGATCCGGACGATTTGATAATGTTACTTTTCCGTAAGCTCTGTCATAACCTGCTTTTTCAAATGCATCCGCAAGTTCTTCTGCAATATAATCAATGATTTTCTTCACTTTGTATCTCCTCCATTCATCCTTTTATGATATCTGATATTTCCAGAGTTTTCTAATTTCCTATGGAATTCTCATATGCATCCTTCAGCTCATCCAGCGCCTCCTTCAAAAGTGCGTCTGAATCAACTGCTTTCTGATAAGACTCCTGCGTCTGATTCATCAGAGCCTGTACGTCTTCATGTTCTGCGATCCGGTTAATATATTCCCGGATTTCTTTTTTCTTTACTTGCTGAGTTATCTGGTAATTTCCCTGAGAATCCTTTTTGACATACAATGTTCCAAGTCCGGGAACCTCTGTATATATATCTTTGATCTTCATATCATATCTGACGAACGCCACATATGTATCTTTGTACTTTCCGGATTTTGTATAGATTTTAAAATGATCATACATCTCCACAAATTCCGTATCGGCCTTCTTTTCTGTATAGTAATCTTTTACTGCCTTTATCATCTGTTCATCCGTCTCTTCTTTCAGTGGATTCGTCTGCATATTTTCGCAGCCACCGTTTACCAGAACTACTTTCTGTGAACTGACGAATTGTTCTGTCTTCTGTACTTTCTTTTCTTTCTCTTTAGTGAGTCCGAATCCGAGAATTCCTACAAGTAGAACAAGCGAAAACAACACCAGAATAAATACCAGTCTTTTATATCTGTTCTTCCTTGTCAGGACCTCATGAATCTTTACTTTCATAAGACTCCCTCCATACAAGACCCGCCACCGACAGTTCATTATGAACACATGGCGATAGAAAATAGTAAAAAAAGTACACACCCGGGCGGATTCGAACCGCCGCTCCCGCCTCCGGAGGGCGGTGCTCTATCCCCTGAGCTACGGGTGCGTATACAATTACCATATGAAATTGCCTTAGTCATATTAACACATCTTTGAACTAAAGTAAAGGAAATGCTTTCGACTTTTCTCGCATTTCCTTCACTTTTTCTACTTTTCTTACTTAAAAGAGCAGTTTTCCCGTATCGCATTCATAATAATATGCTCTGTTCGAAAGCACTTCTTCCTCTTCTACCTGCGTCTCATTGATCTCTTCAATCATCTCACACAATTCTTCCTTCCCAGGAGCTTCGCTTTCTGCCACGATGATCGTCTCATGTACGCTGCTTGGAAGTATATAATAGTTTTCTTCCAATTCTTCGCCAATTTTTCTAAGCAGATCCGGATACATCATCGCACATGCTCCGTAACTTCTCATAACATTACTTAGAATATACATTTTCCCCGTCTGTTCTTCTATTTCTCTTCCAATTTCCAAAAGTTCCATGATCACAGAACGCATTGTCGAAAAATCATATGGTAATAATTTCTGTGTATTCTTGCATGCCCGATAATAAATATCCTCCTCCGATACCTTCCACATCTTAAGATGTTCTCTTCTCACCAGCATAGAGGCCATTCCATATTCATCCATCTCCAGCAGCACATAATACACGATGGCAAGATCAAGATATTCCTTATACGGGACATCCTCAAGAAGCTTCCGATTCCGTTCCCGGTTAACCAGACGATATATGATTCTTCCTTTCACGAAATCATAACTTTTTACTTTTTCACCTTCTTTCCAGGAATTCTGGAAACGTATTTTTTCATACAACGATAAGATATCTTTCACTATCAATTCCAGTGGATAGCCTCTTTTGAATTGTTGAAAATATTCTTCCAGATATATTGTCGGTGATATATTAATACCATTCTCAGAAATCATAATTCCTGTCCGTTTCACACCATTATTTTTTATATTCGTATGAACGCTTATTTTTCTTTCTTCTTTCACCTCTTTCTTTATTTTTTCTTCTACTGCGTGGATAAACTGATAATATGTCATAGAACTCCTTCCTATCCAGCAATATTCAAAAACTGTTGTCTGAAATATGCGGTGATTCAACCGCCCGAAATAAATAGAATTATTTAAGAAATATTATGGTATTTAGATTATAAAAAAGCCCTGCAAAAAATGCAAGGCTTTTTATAAAAATCATAAAACAAATTTTATGCTCTTGAAAGATATGCTCCTGTACGGGTATCAATCTTGATTGTCTCGCCCTGATCAACGAACAGTGGAACGTTAACCTTAGCGCCAGTCTCAACGATAGCCGGTTTTGTAGCGCCTGTAGCTGTGTTACCTTTTACACCTGGCTCTGTCTCTGTTACAACTAATTCTACGCTGAGCGGTGGATCGATCGCGAACGCATTTCCCTGATAGAAGCTGATTGTTACTTCTTCATTCTCTTTTACAAATTTCATAGAATCTGCTGCATCCTCTGCGCTGATCATGATCTGTTCAAATGTCTCATTGTCCATGTAGTTGTAGAACTCACCATCGTTATACAGATACTGCATTTTCTTTCTCTCGATATGAGCCTGTTCAAATGTCTCTGTTGGACGGAATGTTGTCTCTACCACACCACCGTCAATAATATTTTTCATTTTAACACGCACGAATGCTGCACCTTTACCAGGTTTTACATGCATGAAATCGATAACCTGACATACTTTTCCGTCAACTTCGATTGTTACACCATTACGGATGTCTCCTGCTGAAACTTTAGCCATTACCTTATCCTCCTTAAATCGCGTATACACGCTTACGTAATTTCATCTCATATTATTCTATAATACATGATATTATTTTTCAACCTTTTTTTCGCACTGTAAACTTTTCTTATAAAAATGCAGCACGATTTTTTCCAGATAGCGTTTTAAAACAATCTGGATTTCCTCCTTCGGATGTATCGGTTTTACCAGAATATTCGGGATCCCGGCACGTTTTGCTCCCCACACATCGGTAAAAAGCTGGTCTCCGATAAATACCGTACTGTCTCTGTCCGTGCCCATGATCTCCATCGCCTTTAAATAATTTCTGATGGATGGTTTATGCGCATTATAGACATAATCCACCTGGATATCTTTGTTGAACATCTCCACTCTCGG
The DNA here is from genome assembly GCF_023669465.1 of Dorea sp. MB18-49. Taxonomy (NCBI): domain Bacteria; kingdom Bacillati; phylum Bacillota; class Clostridia; order Lachnospirales; family Lachnospiraceae; genus Dorea; species Dorea sp. MB18-49. The sequence continues at coordinate 1,055 of NZ_JAMOYX010000024.1, read as the reverse complement.
TTTCTGATTATTGGAGATCAGACAACACCGAAAGCCAATCGACTTCAGTCTTTTGAACAAAGCTCTGGCCCTTTCATCTGCCGGTGCCCCGTGCGGAACTAATGTATTATCAATATCAAAGATCAGTCCACGTACACCTTCTTTATATAATCCTTCAAAATCAATCACATATGTAGATGCCACATAGCGATCCGGGAAAAATTTATCAAACATACTATTCTTCTGACTCCTGCAGACGCTGAACCAGTTCCTCACAAATCTGAAGGACTGTCTTATCATCTGTATTGATTACGATATCTGCTGCCGCTTCATATTTCTCACGACGCTGTTCCATAAGTTCTGAAATGCCTTTGACATTCTTTCTTCCATTTAATACCGGTCTGTCATTACTGTCTTTGACACGTTCGTAAATGGTCTCCGGTGTAGCGGTAAGAAGAACCACTCTTCCGTTCTTCTTCATCTCTGCCACATTTCTCTCTCTTAAGGCTGCGCCACCACCACATGAGATAACTGCATTCTTATGTGACTGCATCTCAATCAGAAGATTTGTCTCCAGATCACGGAAGTACTCTTCGCCATATGTAGCAAAGATATCCGAAATACTCATCTCTTCACGTTCTGCAATCACCTGATCCATCTCTACAATATCCATATCGAACATCGTGCTTAAGTAATCAGAGATAGTTGTCTTACCTGCTCCCATAAATCCGATCAGTACAATATTATAATCAAAGAGTTTTCTTGCCTGGATTCTCTTACTGTTGCGTAAAATGCAGCCAAATACATCAAAGATTTCTTCTTTATATCTGTTATCTGACAGCTTTTCCTCCAGACGTTTCTTCTGCTTTTCTTCCTGCTGTGGCTGTAAGATTGGCATACCATATTCTTCTTTATATGCCATGATCTTTTCAATAATAGAATTACGTTCTACCAACGCATCAATAATCTTATCATCGCATAAAGCTAATTGCTCTCTGTACATCTCCAAATCATTCATGTCCTGTACTCTCCTATTAAAAAATAAAACTTTCGTCTAATATACTCACGTATTATAG
>NZ_JAMOYX010000023.1:0-42518 GCF_023669465.1 Dorea sp. MB18-49 | reverse complement strand
TCATAATGAAACCTCCAAATGTAGTAAATTTCTACTTTCTATCAAAGAAGTGGAGTAAAAATCTATCTTCTATTATTATGAGTTAGAAAAGGGCGAATATCTAGTTACCCAAAAACTAAGCGCTTACGAATAATACAGAAAATAAAACCGACAGACTGTGCCCGGCGACTCTGCTTCGAATGAAGCAGATTCCCGTATGGTACAGATTGTCGGTTTTCCTGATTTTTAACCTTTTTTCTTGCGCTCTATACATTTCCATTCGGAATTCTCACAGATGAAGTGCCAGTATTCCAGAAGCTTTTCAGATGTCTTTCTGTCCTTTCCGCGGACGATGAACCAAAGGTCATCTGCGAATGTTCCTGATTCTGTTTCTTTTTCATTCTGTCCGTCTTCCGGATTTGACATCTTTACAGGTGACGCCGTTGTAAGTTTGATATCTTTGTAACGGATGATCCTCTCGATTTCATCCTGAATCTTCAGATATTGTTCTGTAATACCAAGCTGGCGGTATTGCTCTGCCAGGCGGATTCTTTTATTTCTCCCGGATAAAATAACATACGTGACAACAGATGTTATGATTGATGCAATAATCACAATTGCCAATATGATCAACACAAGAAGTGGTGTAGCCATAGATAATCGCCTCCTTACATAATATGGCTCATTATAACACCGATATCCTAGAAAAACCACCGTGAAATTGTCCGTATTTTCCTCGGTTTATGAATGGATTTTCTACAAAACTACTGTTATAATAGATAAATATATCAGGCGGATATAATTACTATGTTACTTTGGTATCTGCCAAAAGATAAAAAACACGGAGGTACAACATGAAAAAATTTGGGAAGATCTTAGGTGGAATCATACTTGGAATTGTATTGATTCTCCTGGTGGCTGTTGCCATTCTGACAGCGCTGGAATACCGTCCGGATCAGATAGAGACTTTGAACACAACCAGTGGAAAACAGTCCATATCTACAGGAGATTCGATGACGATCCTGACCTATAATACCGGATATGCCGGACTTAGCAAAGACGAAGATTTCTTTATGGACGGCGGAAGTAAAGTCATGCCGGAGACGAAAGATCTGGTAAAGCACAATATGAAAGGAATTGCCGGCATTCTGAATGATGCAGATGCCGATGTCTGTTTTCTTCAGGAAGTAGACATTGATTCCAAACGATCTTATCACATCAACGAAAAAGCTTACTACGAAAAAGCACTGGGTGTAGATGGAATCTTTGCATGTAATTTCAAATGCGTATATGTCCCATACCCGCTTCCGACGATCGGTAAAGTTGAAAGCGGCCTGGTAACATATTCTGATTACAAAGTATCGGAGGCTTCCAGAATCGCGCTTCCGGAATCTTTCAAATGGCCGGTAAAAACCTGTAATCTTAAGCGCTGTATGCTGGAAACAAGAATTCCGATAAAAGGCAGTGACAAAGAGCTGGTTCTGATCAATTTTCATCTGGAAGCTTATGACAGCGGAGAAGGTAAGATCGCGCAGCGGAAAGTTCTGGTGAAGAAGTTAAAAGAAGAGTATGAAAAAGGAAATTATGTGATTGCCGGCGGGGACTTTAACCAGACATTTGATGGAATGGACACCTATCCGATCCACGATAAAGACAGCTGGGTTCCGGGAAAGGTCGGAAAAGAAGATATCCCGGAAGGATTTTCTTATGCAGTATCCGATAATGTACCGACCTGCCGCTTGTTAAACGGACCATACAGCGGTAACTATGATGATTCACAGGTATATGTACTGGATGGCTTCATCGTTTCGGATAATCTGAAGATCGATCAAGTGGAAAATATCGACACACAGTTCGAATATACCGATCATCAGCCGGTAAAATTAAATGTAACATTAAAATAATATACCAAAATATAATCTGTTTATCAGCCTGCCTTTCCCGGCGGGCTGATTTAACATAGATTTAACATATATCTAATATAAGTCGGGGAATGCTATGCTATATTAGGAATACTGGAATGAATATTTCGGAAAAGAAAAAAGTAAAAAATACACAGAGAAAGGTGAGAAAACACTATGAGCAGCATATATATGAACCGGGAACTTTCCTGGCTGAAATTCAATGAACGTGTACTGGAAGAGGCTGAAAATCCAGAAGTCCCATTATGTGAGAGACTGACATTTGCATCGATCTATCAGAGCAATCTGGACGAGTTTTTCATGGTACGTGTGGGATCATTATATGACCAGACACTTCTTGACAAAAAGATCCGTGAAAATAAGACAGGCATGACATCACAGGAGCAGATTGATGCAATCTTAAAACGCACAAAACAAATCAATAAACGCAAAGAAGCGGTCTATGAAGAACTGATGGAACGTGTGGCAGAACAGGGCATCCGCATTTTACGTTTCAATGAACTCGATGAAGAAGGGGCTGCATATCTCGAGCGTTATTTTGAATCCGAGATTGCACCATTGATCTCGCCTACTGTTGTAGGAAGAAGACAGCCATTCCCATTCCTTAGAAATAAAGAAATCTATGCCGTAGCCGTACTTGGCTCCAAGGGCAAGAAAGACCGTCTGGGAATTATTCCATGCACCAGCAACATCTTCGGACGCCTGATCGCAGTTCCGGGAATGCAGGGCACCTATATGCTCGCCGAAGAACTGATTCTGCATTTCGCGCCGGCGGTATTCAAAGGATATAAGATCAAATCAAAATCTTTACTCCGTATCACAAGAAATGCCGATATCGATGCAGATGCATTGTACGATGAAGATCTGGACTACCGTGAATTTATGGAAGGGCTGATTAAGCAGAGAAAGAAACTGGCACCGATTCGTCTGGAACTTTCCAGAGATATCGACAAAAAAGGAATTGTCGTATTATGTGAATATCTGGAGCTGGATGAAAGCCATGTATTCATATCTTCAACACCACTGGATCTGTCGTTTGTATTCCAGATCCAGGATCTTCTCAGAAAGCATACGGAATTATATTTTCCAAAACGTACACCGCAGCGCTCTGACCAGTTCCAGGATGGAAAAAGTATCATAGAACAGATCCGGGAAGAAGACAAACTGTTATCTTACCCATACGAATCCATCCGTCCGTTCTTACATCTGCTGACGGAAGCGGCCGAAGATCCGGATGTCATCTCCATTAAGATGACCCTGTATCGTGTGGCGAAGCAGAGTAAAGTGGTAGAGGCACTGATCGAAGCAGCCGAGAATGGAAAAGAAGTTGTCGTACTGGTAGAACTGAGAGCCCGTTTTGATGAGGAAAATAATATCGGCTGGTCCAGACTTCTGGAGGATGCTGGCTGTCAGGTGATCTATGGACTGGATGGTTATAAAGTACACTCCAAACTGTGTCTGATCACCCGCAAAAACGGAGGTCAGGTAGAGTACATTACACAGATCGGTACCGGTAATTACAATGAAAAGACATCCAGATTGTACACCGACCTTTCTCTTATGACAGCTAACGTAGAGATCGGACTGGAAGCTTCCAATGTATTCCAGGCTTTGTCAAAGGGTGAAGTTGTAGAGCACAGTGAACATCTTCTGGTTGCACCGAAATGTCTGCAGAATAAAGTACTTGCCATGCTGGATGAAGAGATTGCACATGCAAGAAATGGAGAAGAAGCTTATGCTGGATTTAAGCTCAATTCTCTTACAGATAAGAAGATCATCGATAAACTGATCGAAGCTTCCGAAGCAGGTGTGAAGATCGATATGGTTGTCCGTGGAATCTGCTGCCTGATCCCTGGTGTGGAAGGAAAGACAGAAAACATTCGTATCATCAGCATTGTCGGAAGATTCCTGGAGCATTCGAGAATCTATATATTCGGAAACAGTAAGCGCAGGAAATACTATATTGCATCCGCAGATTTTATGACAAGAAATACAGTCAGACGTGTGGAAGTGGCAGCGCCTGTATACGATGAAAGACTGCAGAATAAATTACAGGATATGTTCGATATTATGCTTGCAGACAACCAGAAAGCAAGATATCTGGATGCAGAGGGGAATTATCATCGTGTAATTAATGAGGAGGCACCACTGAATTCACAGGAGTATTTTTACGCACAGGCATATCACGAACTTTAAAAAGAGGTAACTGAATTGCCATGCATATATTCCGGCGAAAAAGCATAGAGTAATACAAATTACCAGCACGGTATTTTTATGAAACGTCAGGAATGGAAAGAAAAAGCGGCGGAGATGTCGGGAGTCCCAAAAGATGTAGCAATGGGGCTCCCGATTCTTACGATTACCGGAACAAATGATCTTTGTGTGGAAAATTACAGAGGAATGACAGAATATACAGATCAGATAATAAGGCTTCAATCCAAAAGTGGTCAGATCAAAATCACTGGGAAAAAACTGGAAGTTATATATTATACAAATGACGAGATGAAGATTCACGGTCACATCAGAACAATTGAGTATCAACTATAGGAGGGGACCGTCGTGTTTGAACAGCTGATCTGGTACTTGAAAGGTTATGTCAGGATACGGGTAACCGGATATTCGCCGGAACGTTTTCTGAACGCCTGCCGTTATAAAAATATTTATATATGGGATCTGAAGCGGGTCTGCGGTTCATATGAGATGAATCTTACGATTGATGGTTTTCGCAGACTGAAAGAGATCGTAAGGAAGACCGGTACGAAGGTTTGCATCATACGCCGCAGTGGTCTTCCTTTTCTTTTATACAGATACCGTAAACGTCACATACTGCTGTCTGGTTTTCTTATCTGTGCCGGTCTGATCCTTTTTATGACACGTTTTATCTGGGGCATAGATATCAGTGGGAATCTCTCTTATACAGATGATACGCTGAAAAGATTCCTTTCGTCCGAAAACGTCAAAGACGGTATGAAAAAATCAGATGTAAACTGTAGAAAGATTGTGCAGGATCTCAGAAAAAAGTACGACAGGATCATATGGGTTTCTGCTTCCGTGGATGGATGCCGTCTTGTCATTCGGATAAAGGAAAATGAAGACGATTTTACGGACAGTTCAAAAATCAGTTTAGACAATAACGAAGAAGGAAAAGATATTATTGCAGATACGGACTGCACAATTGTAGATATTATAACGCGTACCGGCACTCCTATGGTACAACGGGGGACAAAAGTGAAAAAAGGAGCTATCCTTGTGTCTGGTCAGATTCCAATCTGTAATGATGAAAAAGAGATTACCGGTTACAGATTGAAAAATGCAGATGCAGACATAACAGGAGAAAAAGCCATTACATATCAGAAAGAGTTAACCAGACAATATATACAGAAAAAATATTACCGTTCAAGATTTTACTTTCTCCAGAAAAGAAATTACGGAATCCGTCTTGGCAGGCATTATTTCACGACTGAATCTAAAAACAATCAATATCCGGTCTTCGAAAAATATGTAGTTCAGAAAAAATATCAGATTGCCAATGTAATTCCGGTGACATTAGAAAAAAGCACGATAACGCCTTACCGCAAAATGTATAAGAAGTATACCAAAGCAGATGCCAGAATGATATTATCGGCAGATTTTCAGGATTACTGTAAAGAATTGGAGAAAAAAGGGGTAGAAATTATCCAGAATGATGTTAAAATATACACAGGGTCTGAGACGTATTATGCAAAGGGAACACTAAAGATCAGATGTTCCGTTGGCAGAAAGATGCCGTCTGTACCGATTCCGATAGAAAATTCTTCGGAAGAAGAAACAAAGAATGGAGATTAATGCATGGGATTAATGGAAACAGTCATCGATATACCTGCAGAACATGAAGCGAATGTGTTCGGGCAGTTCGATGTATATGCAAAGAAAATAGAACGGGCTCTTCATGTAACACTGATCGCGAGAGGTGAAAGTGTAAAGATCATGGGAGATGCTCTGAAGGTGGAAAAAGCAAAAAAAGTGCTGGATCAGCTTGTTGAACTTTCCAAAAGAGGCAACACGATTCAGGAACAGAATGTAGATTATACACTGGCGCTTGTAATGGAAGACAGTGAAGAAAATGTTCTGGAGATCGATAAGGATATTATCTGCCATACATTACAGGGAAAGCCGATCAAACCCAAAACCCTTGGGCAGAAAAAATATGTAGATGCAATCCGCAAACAGATGATCGTCTTCGGACTTGGGCCTGCCGGTACCGGTAAGACATATCTTGCGATGGCAATGGCAATCACTGCATTTAAAAATAACGAAGTTGGAAGGATTATTCTGACACGTCCTGCAATCGAAGCAGGAGAAAAACTCGGATTCCTTCCGGGAGATCTTCAGAGTAAGATCGATCCGTACTTACGTCCACTTTATGATGCACTGTATCAGATCATGGGCGCAGAAAGTTTTATGAAGAATTCTGAAAAAGGTCTGATTGAAGTGGCACCGCTTGCTTATATGCGTGGGCGTACGCTTGATAATGCATTTATTATTCTGGATGAAGCTCAGAATACCACCCCGGCACAGATGAAGATGTTCCTTACACGAATCGGATTTGGCTCAAAAGTTGTCATTACAGGTGATGCAACACAGAAGGATCTGCCATCCGGTCAGGTATCGGGACTTGATGTGGCAACAAGAGTTGTAAAAGATATCGAAGATATCAGTATCTGCCACCTTACCAGCAAAGATGTTGTACGTCATCCGCTGGTACAAAGAATCGTAAAAGCATACGAAGATTATGAAAGCAAACACGAAAACCGTCGTGGAAATGATGCTAAATACAAAGGAAAAGATAAGAGGCGAAGATCATGACATTATATTTTGAAGAAGAAGGGGATGTGAAACTTCCACTTGAATGTGAAGCACTTGCAAAAAGAGTAGTAGAAGAAGCCCTGGATTATGTAGGCTGCCCTTATGAGGCAGAAGTAAACCTGCTCCTGACAGAAAATGCACAGATTCATGAGATGAATAAGGAATTCAGAGGAATCGACAGAGCAACTGATGTATTGTCTTTCCCTATGATCGATTATCCGGAACCCGGAACATTTGACTTCCTGGAAGAACAGGAAGATTGTTTCGATCCTGAAAGCGGAGAGCTGACGCTTGGTGATATTGTGATATCAAAAGAGAAAGTTCTTGCACAGGCAGAAGAGTACGGACACAGTCCGATGCGAGAATATGCTTTTCTTATTGCGCATTCTGTGTTACACTTAACAGGTTATGACCATATGGAAGATGAAGAACGCCAGGTGATGGAACAAAAACAACGAGAGATTATGGAACGCCTGGATATTCTGAGATAACAATTGATCTTACTAATTTATACAAAATGATGGAGTTAAAGATGTATGTCTGAACAACGTAAAAAAAATGAGAAGAATTTCCTCGTACAGGGATCGATTCTGGCGATAGCAGGAGTTATCACAAAGCTGATCGGAGCATTTTACCGCATTCCGCTGCTTAATATTATCGGAACGGAAGGAAACGGATACTATTCCGTAGCGTTCTCAATCTATTCCGTGGCTTTGATGTTGACTTCTTACAGCCTCCCTTTGGCAGTATCAAAACTGGTATCCGCAAGAGTCGCCGTAGGAGAATACAAAAATGCACATAAGATTTTTCGTGGAGCCATAACATTTGCATTGCTCGCCGGTGGTTTTGTAGCTCTGCTTGTATTCTTTGGAGCTGATTTTATTGCAACGACGATCATGCATCTGGATATGAGTGCATATGCGCTCCGTGTATTGGCACCGTGTATTCTGATCGTTGCATTACTTGGAGTTTTGAGAGGATTTTTTCAGGGAATCGGTTCCATGGTCCCGACTGCAATTTCACAGGTTATTGAACAGATCATAAATGCAGTTGTATCTATTGCGGGAGCCTATGTATTATTAAATGCAGGAAAAGCCGTAGGAAAAACGAGAGGTGACAAATCTTTCGGTCCGGCATTTGCCGCAGCCGGAGGAACACTTGGTACTGTTCTTGGAGCATTCAGTGCATTAGTATTTGTTGGTCTTGTATTTCTTGCATATAACAAAGTCTTCAAACGCAAAATGAGACGTGACCATTCGAAAAAACGCGAAAGCTATAAGACGGTATACAAAGTTCTGTTTGTAACGATCGCACCGGTTATTTTAAGTGCAACTGTATATAATATCAGTGACTTCGTAGATACGGCGCTTTTTAATAACGTAATGGCTGCACAGGGGTTCAGTAAAAAAGAATATGCAAGTCTTTTGGGAATCTTTCAGGGACAGTACAGTACAATGATCAATGTACCGCTTTCTATTTCCAGTGCACTGGCGGCATCTCTGGTGCCAAGTCTGGTTGCAACAGTACAGACTGGTAGCAGAAAACAGGTACATAATAAGATCAATACGGTAAGCCGTTTTAATATGGTGATCGCAATTCCATGTGCGGTTGGTTTTATTACGCTGGCAAAACCAATCCTGAATATGTTATATTTTACTCAGGATAATACAACGGCTGCACTGATGCTTCAGATGGGAGCTCTTTCGGTTGTATTCTTCTGTCTGTCAACTGTTACCAACTCTGTATTACAGGGCCTTGATGACATGATGACTCCGGTAAAGAATGCTGCAATTTCCCTGGTGATCCATATTGTGACATTGTTCCTGATGCTGGTAGTATTGAAATGGAATATCTATGCCGTAGTATTAAGTAAGATTATTTTCTCCGGAGCAATCTGTGTATTGAACGCAAAAGCACTGCGTGACAGGATTGGATATGTGCAGGAAAAGAAGAAGACTTTTGTAATCCCTGCACTGGCTTCACTGATCATGGGTGTGATCGCTGTTTTGGTCCACCTGATTTTCGAATTGTTCGCAGGCCCATATATTGCGACGATCATCGCACTTCTTGCAGCAGTGGTAACTTATGGTGTGGCTATTGTTGTACTTGGAGGAATTACAGAAGAAGAATTACTTGGCATGCCAAAAGGAGCTACCCTTGTGACATTATGCCGTAGATTACATTTGATAAAAGGGGAATACAGGTAAGTTATGAGACCAGTAAAAAAGATTGCACTGTTACACGATATATGCGGTGTAGGAAAAGCAGCCATGATGAATATGACACCTATCTTAAGTATGATGGGAATTGAAGCGTGTCCCATCCCGACTGTGTTGTTATCGACACATACCGGAGGTTATGGAACACCTGCCATATATCATGTACCCGGAGAATATATACGTACGTGTGCGGATCACTATAAGAAAGAAAACATTACATTTGACGCGATTTTTGTAGGATACCTTGGTAATGTTGACGTGATTGATTCTGTTATTTATTTTATCAGTCAATTTCCGGATACCAAAGTAATCCTTGACCCAATCATGGGTGATCACGGGAAATATTATTCTAATTTTGATGGATCTTACGGTACATCGATGAGAAGGCTTTTGCCTTATTCGGATGTAATTCTGCCAAATCTGACAGAAATGTATCTGCTCGCCGGAAAAGAGTATCAGATCACAGGGAATCACCGAAATGTCCTGCATCTGTGCGAAGAACTGCGCAAAATGGGTGCCAAAGATATAATCATCACCAGTGTTCCGAAAGATGACTGCAAAAAAGGTATCGTATTATATGAAGACGATGCATTTCTCTATATCGGGAACGGTGAAGTATTAAAAGAATTTCACGGAGCCGGTGACGCATTTGACGGAATGTTTCTTGCCAGACTCCTGCAGGGTAACACACTTCTGGAAAGTGTCCAGGCTTCTCATGCATTCGTATGTGCATGTATCAGAGAAAGTGAAAAGTATGATTATCCGGAGCGGGAGGGGCTTCTTATCGAAAAAACATTGAGAAAAATCGTATAAATACAATGTTATAAGCTAATACTGTACTCAAAAAGGAGTAATCACTATGAAAAATAAGTATGGTATTGGCTTTTTACTGTTTCTGATCCTTGTAGTATTTGGAATTACCTGTGCTTATCAGCTGAGTTTGAATAAAGGAAAGCGTGAAATCCAGGCCGAAATAAATGCGAAGGAACAGAAAGAAATGAACAACACTTCTGTGGCAGCAGACGGACAGGCTCTTAAAGACGACTGTTATTATCTGAAGGAATTAAATGGATATGTGGTTGTATATCTTAGTGATAAAAAGACAGTATATGAATATACAGATATTTCACTGGAGGGCCTTCCGGAAAATCTTCAAAAAGAAATTCAGAATGGAAAATATATAGAAACATCAGAAAGCTTATATGGTTTTCTGGAAAATTATTCCAGTTAAACCTGAAACTTACAGAAAGGACAAAAGATAATGGATGATAAAAAAGTAGCAAGAATCAATGAATTATATCACAAATCAAAATCAGAAGGTCTGACACCGGAAGAACTAAAAGAACAGCAGATCTTGAGAAAAGAATATATAGATTCTTTTAAAAGGAACCTGCGTGGGCAGTTGAACAACATTTCTATAAAGGAAAAAGACGGAAGTATTACGAATTTAGGTGAGAAATTTGGAAACAAAAAAGGAAATTAGACATAAGATCATCCGTCTCAGAAAAGAGATGGATCCACTTGTGTGGCAACAGGCAACCAACGACATTACCGAAAGAGTTATCAATCATCCGCGATTTTTAGAAGAGACCGATATATACTGTTATGCAAATTATAACGGAGAAGTGGGAACCTCTTCCATCATGGAGGAAGCCTGGAAGCTCGGAAAAAGTGTGTGGTTTCCGAGAATTGAGGGAAGCGAAATGAATTTTTACCTGGTAGAAAGTAAAGATGACTTACAGCCGGGCGCATACGGGATTCTGGAACCAACCGGCGATCATATAGCAGACGGAGAAGACGGACTTTTGATCATGCCTGGAGTCGCTTTTGATGAAGAATGCCACAGGATTGGATATGGCGGCGGCTTTTATGACAAATATCTGGAAAAACATCCGAATCTGCATGCAATTGCAATTGCATTCGAATTGCAGATGTACAGAGAACTTCCTTTTGAGGAACATGATATAAAGCCAGAGAAAGTTGTGACAGAAAAGCAGAGTTATCCGCTTGATACAGAAGAGAAAAGTCTTATATAACAAAAAGGAGTGAACAAAAGATGGCAAATGGGTTACCGAAAGATCCTATGCTGTTACTTAGTGTAGTCAATACAAAACTCAGAGATTATTATCACAATCTGGATGCTTTATGTGATGATATGAATGTAGAAAAAGAAGAAATTGTGAATACTTTAAAAACCATTGATTATGAATATGACGAAAACAGACATCAGTTTGTCTAAATCCATGATTACTAATTGATTCTAAAATAATACAAAGGAGCAAAAAGAATGCTTAATAATGTTAATTACGATATAGATATTACAAAAGAGCCGCCGGCGGATGATACTGCCCGTCAGTATTATTTCATCGAAAAGGCAAAGGCATATGTACAGCGTGAATCCGAAGAACTTGGTCGTCCGCTGACGTTCTGCGTTACAACCTTTGGTTGTCAGATGAACGCGAGAGACTCTGAAAAGCTTTGCGGAATCCTGGAAAAAATCGGTTACGTAGAAGCTGCGGAAGATGAGGCTGATTTTATCATCTTTAATACCTGTACAGTAAGAGAAAATGCCAATATGCGTGTCTACGGACGACTTGGCCAGTTAAAACCAAGAAAAAAGAAAAATCCTCATATGATGATCGGTCTTTGCGGATGCATGATGCAGGAACCGGAAGTCGTAGAAAAGTTAAAGACGAGTTATCGCTATGTAGATATTATTTTTGGAACGCATAATATTTTTAAATTTGCCGAACTCATCGTCACACGTTTCGAATCGCAGCGTATGGTGATCGATATCTGGAAAGATACCGATAAAATTGTTGAAAACCTTCCGAATGACCGTAAATTCTCCTTCAAATCCGGAGTAAATATCATGTTTGGATGTAATAACTTCTGCAGTTACTGTATCGTACCATATGTACGTGGAAGAGAAAGAAGCCGTGATCCTGAGGCGATCATATCCGAAATCCGCCAGCTTGTTGCAGATGGTGTTGTTGAGGTTATGCTGCTCGGCCAAAATGTCAATTCTTATGGTAAGAATCTGGAACATCCGATTACATTTGCCCAGCTTCTTGAAAGAATTGAACAGATCGAAGGACTGGAACGCATTCGCTTTATGACGTCTCATCCAAAGGATCTATCCGATGAACTGATCGAAGTCATGGGCAAATCCAAAAAGATCTGCAAACATCTGCATTTACCGGTACAATCCGGAAGCAGCAAGATTCTGAAGAAGATGAATCGTCATTATACAAAAGAACAGTATCTGGAACTGGTAGAAAAGATCAGAAGATCAGTACCGGATATTTCTCTTACTACCGATATCATTGTTGGTTTCCCTGGTGAGACAGAAGAAGATTTTGAAGAGACAATGGATATCGTAAGAAAAGTCCGCTATGACAGTGCATTTACTTTTATCTATTCAAAACGTACCGGAACACCGGCTGCAGTTATGGAAGATCAGGTGCCTGAAGATGTGGTCAAAAATCGTTTTGACAGATTATTAAAAGAAGTTCATTCCATCGCATCAGAAGTATGCTCTGTTCATGAAGGAACTGTTCAGACAGCATTGATCGAATCAGTCAGTGAACACGATCCATCCATGGTGACCGGACGTTTAAGCAACAATCTACTGGTACATATCAAGGGAGATAAAGGAATGATCGGACGTCTGGCAGATGTCAGACTGACTGAATGCAAAGGTTTCTATTATCTGGGAGAACTGGCAGAATAAATGTATTATAATTAACCATAAAAGCGCTCAAACTATGTAGTATCAACAAGATAGTGAGGGCGTTTTTATATGAAAAAAATCAGTGAGTATTTATTTTTATGGGGTATCGGAGGATGGATCTACTATTCGCTGGAAATCATCTTCCGTGGATTTTCACATTGGTCCATGTTTGTACTGGGCGGAATCTGTATGATGTTTTTCACGTACCAGGGAGAACTGGTACACTGGCAGGATGATTTTCTAAGACAGGTGCTGCGGTGCAGTATCTTTGTAACAGCAATGGAATTTATCACAGGTATCATTGTAAATAAATGGTTTGCACTTCATGTATGGGATTACAGCTGTCTGCCATTTCAGTTATTCGGGCAGATTTGTCTGCCGTTTATGATATTGTTTGCCTGTCTTTGTGCTGTTGGAATCTATCTGAGTGCCAATATTCTGCATTTGTTATATGGAGAAGACAAACCACAGTTTGTGAGAAAAACTATCCTTTTAAATTCAAAATATAAATGCTATAATGAAATGTAAAAATAAAATGACAAGAGGAGAAGAAAAGTGGCAGAATTAACACCAATGATGCAGCAGTATATGCAGACGAAAAAAGAATATCCGGACTGCATCCTCTTTTATAGATTGGGAGACTTTTATGAGATGTTCTTTGATGATGCACTGACCGCATCCAAAGAACTGGAGATTACATTAACCGGAAAAAACTGTGGGCTCGAAGAACGCGCACCGATGTGTGGTGTGCCATATCATGCAGTAGACGGATACCTGAACCGACTGGTATCCAAAGGTTATAAAGTAGCAATCTGCGAACAGATGGAAGATCCGGCAACTGCAAAGGGACTGGTTAAAAGAGATGTTGTAAGAATCGTAACACCCGGAACCAACCTGGATACTCAGGCATTAGATGAGACAAAGAATAATTATATTATGTGTATCGCCTATGCATCAGATCATTACGGCGTATCAGTTGCCGATGTATCAACCGGCGAATACATGGTAACCGAGATCGAAAATTCAGAAAAATTATTTGATGAGATCTACAAATTCATGCCTTCAGAACTGATCTGCAATGAAGCGTTCTATATGAGCGGAATGGATTTTGAATTATTGAAAGAAAAACTTGGAATTACCGTATATTCCCTGGATTCCTGGTATTTTGATGATGCAATCTGTGAACGGATATTAAAGGAGCATTTCCATGCAGGGACAATTGAAGGATTGGGACTTGCCGACTATGACTGTGGCGTGATCGCAGCCGGCGCACTCATGCAATATCTGGTAGAGACACAGAAAAGAGATTTATCACACATTTCTCATCTGACAATCTACGCAGCCGGAAAATATATGCTTCTGGATAGCTCGACGAGACGTAATCTGGAGTTGTGTGAAACACTGCGCGACAAGCAAAAACGTGGTTCCCTTCTCTGGGTACTGGATAAGACAAAGACCGCAATGGGCGCAAGAACATTACGCAAATACATTGAACAGCCGTTAATTGACAAAAATGCAATTGAAAAACGACTGGATGCCGTAGATGAACTGATGAAAAATGCGATTTCCAGAGAGGAAATCAGAGAATATCTTTCACCGGTTTACGATCTCGAACGACTGGTATGCAAAATCACATATCAATCTGCCAATCCAAGAGATCTGATCGCATTCCAGACTTCACTTTCCATGCTTCCACATATTAAGTGTATCTTAAGTGACATGCAGACACCGCTTTTAAAGGAACTGTATGAAGAGCTGGATACATTGGAAGATCTGTGCAAGCTGGTTAGTGATTCTATCAGGGAGGATCCACCGATTGCCATGAAAGAAGGCGGTATCATAAAAGATGGATACAATGCAGAAGTCGACAAACTCCGCAATGCCAAATCCGACGGGAAGGACTGGCTTGCCAAACTGGAAGCAGATGAGCGGGAAAAGACAGGAATCAAGAATCTGCGTATCAAATACAACAAAGTATTTGGCTATTATCTGGAAGTTACCAATTCTTTTAAAGATCTGGTACCGGATTATTATACAAGAAAGCAGACTCTTGCCAATGCAGAGCGTTATATCATTCCGGAATTAAAAGAACTGGAAGACACGATTCTTGGTGCGGAAGATAAACTGTACGCACTGGAATACCAGCTTTATTCTGAAGTCAGAGATACGATTGGGAAAGAGGTCGTACGTATTCAGAAGACAGCCAAAGCTATTGCAAAATTAGATGCATTTGCCTCACTTGCACTGGTTGCGGAGCAGAATAATTACGTCAGACCGAAGATGAACGATAAAGGACTGATCGACATCAAAGACGGAAGACATCCGGTAGTAGAAAAGATGATTTCCAATGACATGTTTATTTGTAACGATACATATCTGAATGATAAAAAGGATCGTATTTCCATTATCACAGGGCCAAATATGGCCGGTAAATCAACCTACATGAGACAGACTGCGCTGATCGTCCTGATGGCGCAGATTGGTTCATTTGTTCCGGCTTCATCCGCTAACATCGGTGTGGTTGACCGCATCTTTACACGAGTGGGTGCATCAGATGACCTTGCAAGCGGCCAGAGTACTTTCATGGTCGAGATGACGGAAGTTGCTAATATTCTCCGTAATGCGACAAGTAAGAGCCTTCTGATCCTTGATGAGATCGGTCGCGGAACCAGTACTTTTGACGGTTTAAGCATTGCCTGGGCAGTGATCGAGTATATCAGCAACAGCAAATTGCTTGGGGCAAAGACGTTATTTGCAACACATTATCATGAACTGACTGAGCTTGAAGGAAAAATTGAAAATGTCAATAATTACTGCATTGCCGTAAAAGAAAAAGGTGATGATATCATTTTCCTGCGTAAGATAGTAAAAGGTGGTGCTGATAAGAGCTACGGAATTCAGGTCGCAAGACTTGCCGGAGTTCCGCAGTCAGTTACGGACAGGGCGAAAGAAATCGTAGAAGAACTGGTGCAGGCAGATGTAACCGGACGTATCAAGGACATTGAAGTGCAGGGACAGGAATCTTCCAAACAAAAAACAAAACATTTTGATGAGGTAGATCTTGCCCAGATGTCATTATTTGATACCGTAAAAGACGATGACGTAATTAAGGAGATTAAGGATCTGGATCTAGCCAATCTGACTCCGATCGACGCATTAAATACATTATATCAGCTTCAGAACAAGCTGAAAAACAGGTGGTAAACGATGAGTAAAATTCAGGTGTTAGACCCGATTACAATTGATAAGATAGCAGCAGGAGAGGTCATTGAAAGACCTGCTTCTGTTGTAAAAGAACTGGTAGAAAATGCCATCGACGCAGGTGCTACGGCAATTGTGGTAGAGATAAAAGAGGGCGGGATTTCTTTTATGCGTATTACAGATAACGGATGCGGGATTGAACGGGATGACGTCCGTTCTGCATTCTTACGGCATTCAACGAGTAAAATCCGTTCTGTAGATGATCTGGTCCATATCGGTTCACTGGGCTTTCGCGGTGAAGCGTTATCCAGCATCTCTGCAGTTGCACAGGTAGAACTGATTACCAAGACCAGGGACCAGACCTTCGGAACTTTATATCGTATCGCAGGCGGCAAAGAGGAAGACCTTGAAGATACCGGAGCACCGGACGGAACGACATTTATTATAAGGCAGTTGTTCTATAATACTCCGGCCAGAAGAAAATTTTTAAAGACACCTATGACTGAAGCAAGTCATGTAGGAGATCTGATGACAAGACTTGCACTTTCGCATCCACACATTTCTTTTCAGTTTATCAACAACGGACAGTCGAAATTGCATACATCCGGCAACGGCAAACTCAAAGATGTGATCTACCATATCTATGGACGTGATATCGCAGCAAATCTTCTAAAAGCAGAATACGATGCAAAAGGCCTGAAAGTCACAGGATTTCTCGGGAAACCAATCATTTCCAGAGGAAACCGTAATTTTGAAAATTATTATGTCAATGGAAGATATGCCAAGAATAATATCATTTCCAGAGCCATTGAAGACGCATATAAAGATTTTACCATGCAGCACAAGTATCCGTTCGTAGTACTGCATATCGAGATTGATGGTGAACATGTAGACGTCAATGTACATCCAACTAAAATGGAACTGCGTTTTAATAACCAGCAGGAAGTATATAATGCCATCTACTCAGCGGTTGATCAGGGTCTTCACGAGAAAGAACTGATCCCGCATGTGGAGATGCCGGAACCAAAGCCGGTTGTTTCCAATACACCGGCATATGCGCCGAAACCAAAGACTGGATCTGTTTCTCAGACTCCGGCGGCGGTCCAGACAGGAGAAATATCAGGAATGACTGGTGGTGTAACATCCGCATCGATGCCGCAACGGAAAAAAGCAATTGTGCCGCCTCCGCAGGAGCGTGATCTGGAATACTTCATGTCCAGGATGAAAGAACGGGTTCTGGCAGAGCATGAAGAGAAGAAGAGAAGAGAAAAGATTGCAACAAAGCAAGCAGTACATACGACAGAAAATATAGCAGAAAATATTTCAGTAAAAGAAAGCCCGTCGTTTTCTTCTGCTTCAACACCTTCAAACGTAGCAGAAGAAAAAACACCTTACATGCAGAATGCATCCAGCAAATCAAAAATAACAATGTCGACGAATACAGACGAAACAACTAAACCAGAACCATCTCTTACGGAAACACCGAAACAGATGGAACTTTTTGAAGATCATCTGCTTACAAGAGAGGCCATGCAGAAATATAAAGTCGTTGGTCAGGTATTTGAAACCTACTGGCTGGTAGAATATGATAACAGCCTGTACATCATCGACCAGCATGCGGCGCACGAACGTGTTCTGTATGAAAAGACTTTAAAATCCATGAAAACCCGGGAATTCACCTCACAGATGATCAGCCCTCCTATCGTACTGAACTTAAGCATGCAGGAAGCAGAGCTTCTGAACACCTACATGGATCAATTTACAAGGATTGGATTCGAGATTGAGGAGTTTGGTCAGGATTCTTATGCCGTCCGCGCCGTACCAGATAATCTGTTCAGTATTGCAAAGAAAGAACTGCTGATCCAGATGTTGGACAGTCTTTCGGATGAAATTACCAGAAATCAGTCTCCGGATCTCATCGACGAAAAGATTGCTTCGATGTCATGCAAAGCTGCCGTAAAGGGCAACATGAAACTGTCGGTGCAGGAAGTAGATGCGCTGATCGGTGAACTGCTATCACTGGACAACCCGTATCACTGCCCACACGGAAGACCTACCATTATCGCAATGACAAAACGAGAACTGGAAAAGAAATTCAAGAGGATTGTATAAAATGAAGAAGAAACCATTAGTAGTACTAACAGGGCCTACGGCCGTTGGCAAAACAAAAGCCTCCATTGGACTTGCAAAAGCCATCGGAGGAGAAATCATTTCTGCTGACTCCATGCAGGTGTATGAATATATGGATATCGGTTCCGCGAAGATACGTCCAGAAGAGATGCAGGGGATTCCTCATTATCTGGTAGACGAATTAAAGCCATGGGACGAATTCCATGTAGTCCGTTTCCAGCAGATGGCAAAAAAAGCTATGGAACAAATCTACGCTAACGGTCACATTCCAATCATTGTAGGAGGGACCGGATTCTATATCCAGGCATTACTATATGACATTGATTTTACCAGTACTTCACAGGATGACAATTATCGTCAAGACCTGGAAAATCTGGCAAAAGAAAAAGGGGCGGAATATCTGCACAATATGTTACGCGAAATTGATCCAAAGTCCGCTGAAGATATTCATGCCAATAATATAAAACGTGTGATCCGTGCGCTTGAATATTATCATCAGACCGGTCAGAAAATGTCCAGACACAATGAAGAAGAGCGTCAGAAAGAGTCTCCGTATGAATTTGTTTATTTTGTTCTCAACGCACCAAGGGAACAGCTTTATCAGAGAATTGACCGACGTGTGGATCAGATGATGAGCGAAGGGCTTGTTGAAGAAGTAAAACGGCTGAAAGAGATGGGCTGTACCAAAGAGATGGTTTCAATGCAGGGATTAGGATACAAAGAAATACTGGCATATCTGGACGGAGAGTATGCTCTTGACGAAGCAGTATATACAATCAAACGCGATACCCGGCATTTCGCCAAGAGACAGCTTACCTGGTTCCGGCGTGAGCGGCAGGTCACATGGATCCAAAAAGAAAAATATGATTATGACGAAGAAAAAATCTTAGAAGCAATGATTTCACATCTGGAGGGAAAAATATGCTAAAGAAAAAACTGAGGGGTAAATCAAAGTTTTTGCGAAAAATGAATGAATTAATGGAAATTTATTCACGCAATCAGGATACAGCATTTGCATATCGCGAACTTCTCGGACTGGAACCGCTGATCAAGTACGAGGGAGAGAGGGCCATGTTCGATCTTAACAGAGCTTCGCTCTTATATGATATGGAAAGATACCGAGAAGCGGAAAATGTGCTTCGCCGCATTCCGTCCATCAATCCGACGTTTGATGCGATGTGCGAATCCCTGCGGTTTAAAATTTTAGATGCAAAATAAACAGATGATAAATTTTTCAGAAAGAAGGATAACAGACAATTATGATACCAATGAACACAATTTATAATGAAATGGGCATTCGTGAAACAGTCCTTTCATTTGGAAAAAATATAGAAAAAAATCTGAAAGACAGATTCGAAAAGATAGATGAGATTGCAGAATACAATCAGTTGAAAGTAATAAAAGCCATGCAGGACAACCGTGTCAGTGCCGGATGTTTTAATTATGCCAGCGGATATGGTTATGATGATCAGGGCAGAGATACACTTGAAAAAGTATATGCGTCTATTTTTCACACAGAAAGCGCACTTGTACGTCCGCAGATCACTTGCGGAACACATGCTCTGTCACTCGCACTTGCGGCAAATCTAAGACCCGGAGATGAACTTCTGGCACCTGCCGGAAAACCGTATGATACTTTGGAAGAAGTGATCGGTATCCGGCCGTCAAACGGTTCGCTTGCTGAATATGGCATCTCATATTCCCAGGTAGACCTTCTGGCAGATGGCACTTTTGATTATGAAAACATCAAAAAAGCAATCAATGATAAGACAAAAATGGTAGCAATCCAACGTTCCAAAGGTTACCAGACCAGGCCAAGTTTCTCCGTAAAGCAGATTGGAGAACTGATCACATTTGTAAAAGGGATCAAACCGGATCTTGTCTGTATGGTTGATAACTGTTATGGCGAATTCGTTGAAACAATTGAGCCAAGTGATGTCGGAGCAGATATGACCGTTGGATCTCTGATCAAAAATCCGGGCGGCGGTCTTGCTCCGATCGGTGGATATATTGCAGGACGTGAAGATTTAATTGATGCCTGCGGATATCGCCTGACTTCTCCTGGACTCGGAAGAGAAGTAGGCGCATCGCTTGGTGTGATGAAGGATTTCTATCAGGGATTATTCCTTGCGCCGACAGTATCTGCATCCGCATTAAAGGGCGCAATTTTTGCAGCAAATATTTATGAAAAACTTGGTTTCCCTGTAATTCCAAATGGGACAGAAAGCCGGCATGATATTATTCAGGCAGTAGAATTCGGAATTCCCGAAGGTGTAATTGAATTCTGCAAAGGAATTCAGGCGGCCGCTCCGGTGGATTCTTATGTTACACCTGAACCGTGGCCGATGCCTGGATATGATTCGGATGTTATTATGGCCGCCGGTGCATTTGTCCAGGGATCGTCTATTGAATTGAGTGCAGATGGTCCGATCAAGCCTCCATATGCGGTATATTTCCAGGGCGGACTTACCTGGCCACATGCAAAACTGGGAATTCTGATGTCTTTAGAATATCTGGTCCGCGCAGGAATCGTAACCTTATAAATTTATAAAAATCTATGCAGAAAAAGAGGATTTGCAGATGAAGAAAATAGCAGTCATTGGCGGCGGTGCTTCCGGTCTTGCAGCTGCGATTGCAGCCGCAAGATCAAACCCAAAAGTTCAGATTACGATATATGAGCAAAAAGATTCTGTCGGGAAAAAGATTCTCGCAACAGGAAACGGAAGGTGTAATCTGACGAACAAAGATATGAAATCTTCTTATTACCGCAGTGAAAATATTCCATTTGTTGAAGAAGTGTTAGAGCAGTTTGGGTATGAAGATACCATACGCTTTTTCTCATCTCTCGGACTTATGGTCAAAGAAAGAGGAAATTATGTCTATCCACATTCAGATCAGGCATCTACCGTTCTGGAATTATTAAAACTGGAACTTCACCGGCTTGGCATCAAAATTCTTACCGGTGTTCAGGTAACGGATATTACCCCGATATCGTCCGGCTTTATGATAAAGCTAAATACAGGAAAACAGAAAGCGGATGCTGTAATTCTGGCCTGTGGTGGAAAGGCCAGTTCAAAACTGGGATCTGATGGCAGCGGATACACATTGGCAAAGGGCCTGGGACATACAATGGTTCCCGTGGTTCCGGCGCTGGTACAGCTTAAGGTCAGGAAAAATCCATTTGCCAAAGCAGCCGGTGTCCGAACCGATGCTTCCGTAACCGCAATCTGTGACGGGAAAGCCATTGCTTCTGACCGCGGAGAATTACAGCTTACAGCGTATGGAATTTCCGGAATTCCTGTATTTCAAATCAGCCGCTATGTTGCGAAAGCTTTATATCTCAAGCAAAATGCAAAGGTTAAAATTGACTTTCTGCCTGAGATGTCAGAAAACGAATTTTTATCCTTTCTTTTGGAAAGAAAAGAAGGACGGGAGCAAATGACTTGTGCGGATTATCTTCTTGGGATCTTCCACCAGAAACTAATACCGAGATTTTTAGAGCAGGCCCGCATCCGTATGCACACGCTGGTTCAAGAGTTGTCCGAAACGCAGTTCAAAAGCCTTGTGCAAGCGGCCAAGCAAAACGTAGTACTAATTGATACTACTAACGGTTTTGACAATGCACAAGTGTGTGCAGGAGGGATTTCCACTATAGAGCTTAGTGCCAGGACAATGGAATCCAGATATATAAAAGGCCTGTATCTTACAGGCGAACTTCTGGATGCAGATGGAATCTGCGGTGGTTATAATCTTCAATGGGCATGGGCAACCGGCTATCTGGCCGGCAAGGCAGCTGCGGATACGCAGTGATTTTTACAAAGATAACAAAAAGGAGTAAAACATGATACGGATCAATCAGTTAAAATTAAACATTGCACATACACAATCAGATCTGGAACGAAAGATTTTGAAAACGCTTCATATGAAAAAAGAATATCTTCAGGGATACAAGATCAGACGCCAGTCCATTGACGCACGTAAAAAGCCAGATCTTTATTATGTTTATTCCGTGGATGTCCTGGTAAAAGATGAGGCAAAAATCAAAAAAAGCATCAAGAGTAATCAGATTCAATTTCAGGCGAAAGAAGATACTTATAACTTTCCTGCAAACGGAACCAGAGAGTTCAAGCACCGTCCTGTTATCATCGGAACCGGACCTGCGGGACTATTCTGCGGATATATGCTTGCAATCCACGGATACCGGCCAATCCTTCTGGAAAGAGGGGCCGATGTCGATCAACGCACTAAAGACGTAGAAACCTTCTGGAAGACCGGAACATTAGACCCTTCATCGAATGTTCAATTCGGTGAAGGCGGTGCCGGAACATTCTCTGACGGAAAACTTAACACTCTTGTGAAAGACAAATCAGGGCGGAACCACGAAGTTCTCCGCATCTTTGCCAGACATGGTGCTCCGGAAGCGATCACATATCAAAGCAAGCCGCATATAGGAACAGATATTTTGTCCCGGGTTGTAAAAGAAATGCGTGAATGTATCTGTGCGCATGGCGGAGAAGTACGGTTTCATTCACAGGTCACTGATATCCAGACCGTTACAACAGGGAACACAAAAGTGCTCCGCAAATTAGAAGTATACGATCTCAAAAAGCAGGAAAAATATGTTCTCGATACAGAGCTTGCTGTTTTTGCAATCGGTCATAGTGCCCGTGATACATTTGCCATGCTGCACCAACACGAAGTACCTATGCAGCCAAAAGCATTTGCAGTAGGAGTCCGCATGGAGCATCCTCAGGAAATGATTAATAAAGATCAATATGGAGAGTATTATCCGGACTTTCTGCCCGCAGCACCGTATAAACTTACGGCAAATCTGAAAAACGGAAGAGGTGTATATACATTTTGTATGTGTCCCGGTGGATATGTAGTAAATGCCTCTTCCGAACCTCATCGCCTTGCTGTTAACGGAATGAGTTATAGCAAGCGAGACGGACAGAATGCCAATACCGCCGTTATCGTTACCGTAACCCCGGAAGATTTTGGAAGCAGCCATCCACTTGCCGGCGTTGAATTCCAAAGAAAATTAGAAGAAAATGCATATCGGGAAGGAAACGGCAAGGTTCCGGTACAGTTATTCGGTGATTTTTGTAAAAATATACCTTCGCAAAAATTAGGTGATATTATTCCACAGATAAAAGGTATGTATCGGCTTGCTAATGTCAGACGCATTTTTCCTGAGATCATTGCGGATTCATTACAGGAAGGGGTATGCATATTTGATCAGAAGCTTCCTGGATATGCAAGAAAGGATGCTGTCATTTCAGGAGTTGAAAGCAGAACATCTTCGCCGGTCAGAATCATAAGAGATGATTCTCTGCAAAGCGAGATCCGCGGAATCTATCCTTGTGGAGAAGGCGCGGGTTATGCCGGCGGCATTACATCTGCAGCCATGGATGGAATAAAAATCGCCGAAATGATTGCCGGCACATATCGCCCGTTAGAGACAAAAAAATAAAAATTTTTTATGAAATATGCTCACTTTATGTAGAAAATCGAAAAGAAGTTTAAGAATTTTTTAATATCATAAACCTATACACTTTTTCTGAAATGTGATAAAATGTATTGAGTTTTTTAGATAGGAAAAACGAGGAGGAGTACATATGAAAGGTGCAGGGAGTAAGAACGCCTGGGCTTTATTTCTGCTTATTCTGGCAGGAGTAGTTCTTGGTGGCTTTATCGGGACGCTGGCAAAAGGGGTGCCGGCCTTATCCTGGCTGAGTTATGGACAATCCTTTGGAATAGACGAGCCGATCGTCCTGGACCTGGGAGTGTTAATCATAACATTTGGTCTGTCGATAAAGATAACCATGGCAAGTATCATTGGCGTGATTCTTTCCATTATCATATATCGTTTCTTATAGTTTACAGAAAGGTAGGTCCCTGACTTTACTTCTGTGAACGTCGTGCGAATCTAAAGAAAATATGAATCAATCTAATACCATGAGAGAAATGCCGAAAGACGAGCGGCCATATGAAAAATGTGCACGTCTGGGAGCGGACAGTTTAAGTGACGTTGAATTATTGGCGGTATTATTAAGAACAGGAACTCAGGGTGAAAATGCAGTAGACCTTGCAAGAAGGGTCCTGTATCATGCCGGCGAAAACGGAATCCTCGGGATTCACCAGTTTAATGTTGAACGTTTGAAAAAGATCAAGGGAATCGGTCAGGTAAAAGCAATTCAGATATCCTGTATATCGGAACTTGCAAAAAGGCTTTCCAAAGCTTCATATGAAGAAACCGTATGTTTTACCGAACCGAAAACGATTGCACAATATTATATGGAAGATTTAAGACACGAGAAACAGGAACATATGAAATTATTGATGTTAAACTCGAAGGCAAAGCTTCTCGGCGAAACCAATATTTCAAAAGGGACAGTAAATGCATCCCTTATTACACCGAGAGAGCTTTTTATAGAAGCATTGCAGAAGAATGCGGTATCAATTATAATTTTACATAATCATCCAAGTGGTGATCCGACTCCAAGCCGTGAAGATATGTTGACAACAAAAAGAATTCTGGATGCGGGTGCGCTTATAGGAATTGATTTGTTAGATCATATTATTATTGGCAATAATTGCTATATGAGTTTTCGTGAGGAGGGCATGCTGTAAATTCTGCAAACAAGATAGAAGAAAGGATTCTGTCAGATGGCAAGAAATGTATACGGGCTGGACCTTGGTTCTTATGATATAAAGGTCTACGATAAGAAAAAAGATACGATCTGGAAAGAGAAAAATGTAATTGCATTTAAAGATAACCGGGATCGCGATATTTTTGCAGTTGGAGATGATGCATTCAGTATGTATGGAAAAGCACCATCCAATATAGAAATCACATTTCCTATGGAGGCAGGTGTCATTTCCAGATTTAATGACATGCAGTTCCTGCTTCAGAACCTGTTAAAAAGGGGACGTCAGTTTTCGCGTGGTTCTGAATATGTGATTGCTGTTCCAACGGATGTAACAGAAGTAGAAAAGAAAGCATTCTTTGATCTGGTAATCCATTCAACGGCAAAAGCAAAAGAAGTAAACATTGTAGAGCGGTCTATTGCTGATGCAGTAGGTCTGAATCTTGATATTCAGAATACAAAAGGTATCATGATTGCGAATTTTGGAGGCGAAACAACCGAGTTATCTGTACTGGCCGGTGGAGGTATGGTTTTAAACCGCCTTGTAAAGGTCGGCGGTCTGACGTTTGACCAGGGAATCATCAATCTTGTAAAACACAGTCACGACTTTTTGATTGGACGGCAGACGGCAGAAGTACTTCGAAGAAATTTCAATGTATTTACGGGTGATTCCGATTCTATATTATCGGTGGCCGGAAGAGATCTGATCACAGGTGTACCGATGCGAAAGCCTATTTCTATTATGCTTGTCCGTGCGGCAATGAAGGATCCTCTGCTTGAATGTGTAAAAGCAATACATTCTCTTTTAGACAGGACACCTCCTGAGGTTCGCAAAGCAATTTATGAAAACGGGATTTTCCTCACAGGTGGACTTGCAAATATGCCAGGCCTCGAAATATATATCGAGCAGATGGTTGGAATCAAATCAAGGACAGCTCTGGAACCGGATACCTGTGCGGTAAATGGGCTGAAGCGTATTATTATGTCAAAAGATTTAAGAAAACTTACATTTTCAATGATAGAAGATAATTATAGGTGGATGAGATAATGAAGACAAAAAATCAATCTTCCCTTCCAAGTAAATACTGGCTGATCATTGTAATCGTCATCTGTGTTATTCTGATGGGGGTAGAACGTATTACCGGAGGGAACGGACCAATCAGTTTCATTGCAAATTATACAGTAATTCCTATGCAAAAAGGTATCGGATATGTAGGACGTTATATGAGCGATCTTTCCGATAATTTTGAGACACTGCAGGATATGAAAAAGGAAAACAAAAAATTACAATCCAAAGTAGATGATCTTACAATAGACAACACCAGACTCCGTCAGGATCAGTATGAACTGGAAAGACTCCGTGAATTATATAAACTCGATGAAAATTATTCAGATTATAAAAAAATCGGCGCACATGTAATTTCCAACAGCGGTTCTAACTGGTTCAGCGACTTTACGATCGACAAAGGGAGCAAAGACGGAATCAAGAAAAACTGTAATGTTCTTGCAGGCAGCGGCCTTGTGGGAATTGTAACAGAAGTCGGACCTCATTACGCCCGGGTACGTTCTATTATAGATGATGAAAGTAATATCAGTGCAATGCTTCTTTCTACTTCAGATACCTGTGTGGTAAGAGGTGATTTAAAACAGATGGAAAATGGAAGAATCCGTTTTGAAAAGCTTGCTAATAATGATAATAAGATTGAAGTTGGAGAACAAGTCGTTACTTCGCATGTCAGCGACAGATTTCTTCAGGGACTCTTTATCGGATATGTCAGTGATGTAAAAGTAGATTCCAATAACCTGACACGTTCCGGATACATTACACCTGCTGTTGATTTCAGCAAACTTCACGAGGTTCTTGTTATTACAACGACCAAAAGCGAACTCATCAAACAGGAATCCGGAAGCACCAAGGGAGAGTAGCATATGAAAAGAAAACTTATCACATTTTTCATTATCATTATCTGCTTTTTATTAGAATGTACCGTTTTTCACAGATTGGCATTCGCAACGATCAAACCCAATCTGTTGATTATCGTTACTTCTTCGTTCGGATTTATGAGAGGAAAAAAAGAGGGCCTTGCCGTTGGATTTCTGTCCGGTTTCCTGACAGATGTATTCTGGGGAAACACTCTCGGTTTTTACACCCTGCTTTTTTCGGTAATTGGTTACATGAACGGGTCATTTCGAAGACTCTTTTATGATGATGATATCAAACTTCCTATCGCACTTATTGCGATCAGTGAATTGATATACGGTTTAGTTACATACTTCTGTATGTATCTTTTGCAGGGGGATTTTGCTTTTGAAGCATACCTGAGACAGATCATTATGCCAGAACTTGTGTATACCATTCTGGTTACTCTGATTCTGTATCAGATCATATTACACATTAACAAGAAACTGGAAGCAGAAGAGCAAAGGAGTGCAAGTAAATTTGTATAGTTTATGGGAACGGATCAAATCCGGCATTGCAGAATTCGTACAATCTCGAATATTTGTATTAATTATTGTCTTTTGTATTACATCGGCAATCCTGGTACAGAGAATATTCTATCTTCAGATTGTCAAAGGGCAGGAATATCTTGATGATTATAAACTGCAGATTCAGAAAACAAAAGAAATACAGGGTACCCGTGGTAATATCTATGACCGGAACGGTAATCTGCTGGCATATAATGAATTGGCATATTCCGTTACAATCGAAGATAACGGATCTTATGACAGCATAGCACAACAGAATAAAGTTTTGAACAAGACGATTTCTTCTGTTATTAAAATGGTCGAATCGAACGGAGATACCGTTATCAATAACTTCGGAATCATTTTGGACAGTAATAATAATTATCAATTTGTTGCGCAAAATGAGACTCAGAAATTACGTTTTATTGCCGACGTATATGGAAAATCAACCATCGACCAGCTTTCTAAAAAACAGAAAGCAACAACGGCAAATGAACTTATTCATTATCTCTGTACGGATAAACAAAAATTCGGAATTAATGAAAAGGAGATGGACAAGTCCACTGTACTAAAACTGATCAATATTCGTTATCAGATCTGGCTGAACAGTTATCAGAAATATATCTCAACCACAATCGCTGAAGATGTCAGCGATGCCACAGTTGCAGATATTATGGAAAATCTGGACAAATTATCAGGGATCAATGTAGAAGAAGAATCACTTCGTAAGTATGCTGACAGTAAATGTTTTGCAAATATTATCGGATATACCGGTCAGATCTCGCAGGAAGAGTATGATGCTTTAAGCGATGCCGATCAGGAACGATACAGCAAAACTGATACTGTAGGTAAGGCAGGACTTGAAAAGGCGATGGATTCTCAGCTTCAGGGTAAAAAAGGAAGCGAGAAACTCTATGTTAACAACGTAGGTAAAGTTATCAAAACCGTAAAAGGAACAAATCCGAAAGCCGGGAATGATCTTTATCTGACGATTGATGCCAATCTGCAGAAAGCTGCCTACAATATTCTCGAGCAGGAACTTGCAGGAGTTCTTCTCGCCAAAATTCAGAACTCTCTTGATTTTGACCGCAATAAGGTAGAAGATGGAAGTGACGTTATCATCCCGATCGGTGATGTATATAACGCAATGATCAATAATGATGTGCTTGACATGACACACTTTACGGATCCCGATGCCGGAGAAGCTGAAAAAGAAGTTGCCTCTGCATTTTCTATAAGAAAAGAAGAAGTTAAAAATACACTGACAAAAGTGCTGAATGATTCAAAAGCTGCCGCATACAAAGATCAGCCAAAAGAAGTCCAGGCGTATCTGACATACCTGGTATCTGATGTACTGACTAACGGTACAGGCGTCTTGATGTCAAAATCCATTGATACTAAAGATGCTACGTATAAAGCCTGGAAAGATGAAGAATCTATTAATGTTTATACGTATTTGAATTATGCAATTTCAAAGAACTGGATAGATACTTCTTTATTAAAAGACTATATAAAATCCAACGAACAATATTCCGATTCCGGAGAAGTATATCAGGGAATCATAAATTATATTCTGGATTATATAAATACCGATAACAATTTTGACAAACTGATCTACCGTTATATGATAAAATCAGGAACTATTACCGGCAGACAGATATGTATGATGTTATATGAGCAGAATATTCTGGATAAAAAAGATAATCAGTACGACAGCTTAAAAGCCGGAAGCATCGGTGCTTATGATTTTATCCGCAGCAAGATCCAATCACTGGAAATTACCCCGGGACAGCTTGGACTTGAACCATGTACCGGATCTTTAGTTGCAACAGATCCGAATACTGGTGAAGTACTGGCCTGTGTATCATATCCGGGATATGACAACAACCGTCTTGCAAATACTATGGACTCCGATTATTATAGTAAACTGCTTACAAATCAGTCTCGTCCATTTTATAATAATGCAACTCAGGAAAAAACAGCACCAGGTTCTACCTATAAGCCGTTATCTGCTATCACCGGTCTGACAGAAGGTGTTATTGATGTAAATACTTACCTTCCGTGCGCAGGTGTATATAAAAAAGTTACACCAAATCCAAAGTGCTGGATTTATCCGTCTGCTCATGGCAACCTGAATGTATCGCAGGGAATTCAACATTCTTGTAATGATTTCTTCTATGAAGTCGGATACAGACTTGGCCTTAACAGTACAGGCGATTCAAAATTAGATAATGATACTTCTGACGGAAAGAGTACTCAGAATTACTATTCAAGTGAAAGAGGAATTGCAAAACTGCAGAAATATGCAGAAGAATTCGGACTTGGAGATACTTCCGGTATGGAAATTCCGGAATCAGATCCGCAGATTTCCGATGACAACTCTGTATTATCCGCTATCGGACAGGGAACCAACAACTATACAACCAGTCAGCTGGCAAGATATATTACAGCTGTTGCAAATAAGGGTACTGTATATAATTTAAGTCTTTTAGACAAAGTGACCAATCCGAAGGGAAAGACAGTAAAAGATTATACACCGGAAGTAAAAAATAAAGTAACCGATGTATCATCTACTACATGGCAGGCAGTTCACGAAGGTATGAGAGCAGTGGTAACATCCGAACACAAAGATATTTTCACAAAATTAAATGCCAGCGGTGTACAATTATCCGGTAAAACAGGAACAGCTCAGCAAAGTCAGACTCACCCGGATCATGGTCTTTTTGTAGGATTTGCTCCTAGTGACAGTCCACAGATTGCATTTGCAATACGTATCGCCAATGGTTACAGTTCAACTTTTGCAACTGAAGTTGGTAATAATGTCATGGAGTATTATTATAAAGTTACTCCGGAAAATGAACTGATCACCGGAGAGGCTTCCAATATCGGAACTGTAACCATTGGCGATTAAAGAAAGGATGATTCTATGTGAAAGATGATGTTCTCATCAAGAGCAACAAATACGGCATTACGATTTATTTTAATTCCGACAATTCATTTGAAGAATTGCTTGATGACGTAAAAAACAAATTTCAATCTGCCGCCAAATTTTTTAATCATGCAAAAATGGCGGTAGAATATGAAGGCCGTTCTTTCACAGAAGAAGAAGAGCGGCAGCTGACAAGAGCGATTGAATCAGCTGCCGGTATTGAAATACTATGCATTATTGAAAAGAATACTGCTACAGAACAAGTCCATAAAAAATTACTGGACGAAAGCCTTGAAGCTATCCATGAAAGGGACGGACAGTTCTATAAAGGTACATTAAGAGGAAGACAGGTTCTGGAGTCGGAACAGAGCATCGTGATCATCGGAGATGTTGAAGAGGGTGCAACGGTTGCATCAAAAGGAAATGTAATCGTGACAGGTACTATATACGGAACCGTGATTGCAGGTGCCGCCGGCAGGACAGATGCTGTCATAGCAGCACTCCATATGCAGCCTAAAAAACTGCGGATCGGAGGGATTAAAGTAAAACCAGTTATAGGAGGAAGTTATTCATGGGCGAAGTTATTGTAATTACATCAGGAAAAGGCGGTGTTGGAAAGACAACAACAACGGCAAATATAGGTGCAGGATTATCTAAGCTTGGCAAAAAGGTAGTGATTATTGATACTGATCTCGGTCTTCGCAACCTTGATGTTGTTATGGGCATGGAAAATCTGGTTGTATATAATCTTGTTGATGTTGTTGATGGAAGCTGCCGGCTTAAACAGGCACTGATCAGAGACAGCCGATATGAGAATCTTTATTTACTGCCATCCGCACAGACAAAAGATAAATCCGCAGTTTCTCCGGGACAGATGAAGAAACTCACCGCAGAATTAAAAGAAGAATTCGATTACATACTTCTGGATTGTCCTGCAGGAATTGAGCAGGGCTTCCAAAATGCAATTGCCGGTGCTGACCGTGCACTTGTAGTTACAACTCCGGAAGTATCATCCATCCGTGATGCCGACCGTATCATCGGACTTCTGGAACAGAACCAGATCCGTACAATCGATCTTATCATTAATCGTATCCGGATGGATATGGTGAAAAGAGGAGATATGATGTCGGTTGACGATGTCACAGAGATTCTTGCCGTTCCGCTGATTGGGATCCTTCCTGATGACGAACAGGTTGTAATAGGAACGAACCAGGGGGAACCGGTAATCGGATTGGATTCAAAAGCCGGAAAGGGATATCTTAACATTTGCAAACGAATCACGGGCACGGAAGTCTCTTTTATGAATCTTGACACAGGCAAAGGGGTATTTTCCAGAATTGCCCATGCTTTCAGGAAGAATTAGGAGGATTTATTATGCTGAAAAACTCTTCCGTATCCATTGCAAAGAATCGTCTGCGCACGTTGGTCATATCAGATCGTGTACAATGTACTCCTTCGGCTTATGAACATATTTGCAAAGATTTATACGAAACACTTTCCAAATATATGGAACTTACAGAAGATGATTTTCAGGTAGAGATTAACCGTTCACAGATAGTGATAAAAATAGCAGGAGAAGAAACGTGAGATCACATAGATTTACTAAACCATACAATTTAAAAAATTACAAATTTGGAATCGTAACACTTGTCGGGATTTTGTCTGTTCTGGGTATTTTAGTTGTCGGCAGTGCAAAGGAATCTCTTCAGAGCAAACAGATTCTTGGTGTTATCATAGGCTTTACTGCAATGATTGTTGTTTCCTTAATTGATTACATGTGGATTATGAATTTTTACTGGGTTTTGTATGCATTGTCTATCATTATGCTTGCAGCTGTAAAATTATTCGGAGAAAATGTAAATGGGGCAACCCGTTGGATTAAAGTAGGATTTATTCAGTTCCAGCCATCTGAACTGGCAAAAATATTGCTTATTATTTTCTTTGCCAAATTCCTGATGGAACATGAAGAGGATATTAATGATAAGTTTACATTAATTAAATATGCCGTTCTGGCAGGAATTCCTCTTGCTTTAATTTTAATTGAGCCAAACTTATCTACTACGATATGTACGGCACTTATGATCTGCCTTATGATCTATATTGCCGGACTCAGTTATAAGTTTATCGGTACGGTATTGATTATACTAGTCCCGATCGCAGTAATATTTTTGAGTATTGTTGTTCAGCCGAATCAGAAAATCCTCAAAGATTATCAGCAGAAACGTATCCTTGCTTTCATTGAACCGGAAAAATATGAAAGTGATGAAGCATATCAGCAGAAAAATTCTGTAATGGCTATAGGATCCGGACAGTTAACAGGAAAAGGACTGGATAACAATACAACTACTTCCGTAAAAAACGGTAATTTCATTCTGGAACCTCAGACAGACTTTATTTTCGCAATCATCGGAGAAGAATTAGGTTTTGTCGGAGGGTGTATAATTATTGCGTTATTACTATTGATTGTGATACAATGTATCTTAGTTGGGATACGATCGCAAGACCTTGCAGGAAGAATCATATGCTGCGGTGTTGGCGGCCTGATCGGCATACAAAGTTTTATCAACATTGGTGTTGCCACCAAAATTTTGCCAAATACCGGAGTTCCATTACCTTTTGTAAGTTATGGTCTGACTTCTCTTGTAAGTTTATATATTGGAATTGGATTAGTCTTGAACGTAGGATTACAACCGAAAAAATACCAGTAAGGAGTGAATGATATGAATATAGGTCTGATAGCACATGATTCAAAAAAAGCATTGATGCAAAATTTCTGTATCGCTTATAGAGGAATTTTAAGCAAACACAGTCTTTATGCTACAGGAACGACCGGAAGATTAATTGAAGAAGTTACGAACCTGAAAGTTCATAAATATCTTGCCGGTCCTTTAGGTGGCAAACAGCAGCTGGGAGCTCAGATTGCGCAAAATGACATTGATGCGCTTATCTTTTTAAGAGAACCCTCTAATCCAAAGCCACATGATCCAGATTTAAATGACGTGATTCGGATGTGTGATACTTATAATATCCCGTTGGCTACGAACCTTGCAACAGCAGAGATTATTATTTTGGCAATTGACAGAGGAGATTTGGACTGGCGTGAAATGTATCGGTAAATATTCAAAATTAATTTCTGTACTGTTATTAACGGTTGTCATGGCAACCGGATGTGGAATTACAGATCTGCTTGGAACGAAGAATGTAGTCGCTGAATACGAGGCAGAAAATTATAACAAAGACCTTTACACCGGAAAATTATTTGCTTCAGATTTATGTGTAGCTTCCGGTGATATCAGTCTCAGTGGCATATCTTCGGATGAGACTAATACATTACATTCTGCTGCGCTGTTTGATGTGGACAGAAAGAAAGTAGATTTTTCTTATCAAATGTTTGACAAAATATATCCTGCAAGTACAACAAAGATCATGACGGCACTTGTAGCCTTAGAAAATGCGGATCTTTCCGATGTTGTAACCGTTTCCCAGAATGCGGATATGAACAGTTTTGCTGCGGATGAAGCAACTTGTGGAATAAAAGCTGGAGATAAAATTACTTTATCCGATTTATTATATGGTCTGTTATTACATTCAGGTAATGATAATGCTACTGCTATAGCAGAATATGTCGGCGGAAGTATGGATGGATTTGCTGAAATGATGAATAAAGAAGCAGCCAAATTAATGGCAACCGGCACACATTTTGTAAATTCCAACGGACTTCACAATGATAACCACTATACAACGGCATATGATTTATATTTAATATTTAATGAATGTATCAAATATGATGATTTTGTAAAAATTATCATGGCAAAATCTCACACCGCAAAGGTTACCGGAAACGATGGAACGATAAGGAGCATCACATGGGAACCAACAAACTTTTATGCAACGGGAGATGCCAAGAAGCCTGATAATGTAACTGTAATCGGCGGAAAGACCGGTACAACTCAATTGGCAGGAAACTGTTTAATTCTGCTTACAAAAGATAAAAATGACCATCCGTATATATCAATCGTAATGAAGGCTGATACCAAACCTTTACTTTACAAAGATATGACAGCAATTGTAGAAG
The DNA here is from genome assembly GCF_023669465.1 of Dorea sp. MB18-49. Lineage (NCBI taxonomy): Bacteria > Bacillati > Bacillota > Clostridia > Lachnospirales > Lachnospiraceae > Dorea > Dorea sp. MB18-49. Next base: position 8,369 of record NZ_JAMOYX010000023.1, on the reverse strand, counting down.
CAATTCCTGAAAATAATTGATGCATAAGAATATGTCGCAGACACTTTTCATACCAAAGTATACAAGAGAAGTTGCCGGTGGCAACTTCTCTTGTATACCCAAACAAAAGGGGCATCCAAATTACGGATACCCCTTTTTTAGGATGAACTTCCAATTCTTCCATAAAGGCTGATGAGATATAAACCGCACAGTCCGATAATTGTATAAATAATTCTGGACAGCCATGTAAGATTTCCAAATATCACGGCTACAATATCCAGTTTAAAAATACCGACCAGCAACCAGTTAAGTGCGCCTATGATCACCAGCGTTAAAGCAGTGTTATCAAACCATTTCATGTAAGAATCCTCCTTTTATCGAATGATAATAGTATTACCATAAAAGGAAAGATTATACACATATCAGAGAAAGGATTTATATAATGGATATCGATGAAAGATATTATCCATATTCAAAATATTTAAAGAAAAGATATGGAGAAAAAGTATATAAATTACCGGTAAATCTTCCTGTTACGTGCCCAAATCGTATTTCAGGCGCAGGATGTTCATTCTGTGCAGAAACCGGAACCGGATTTGAAGCAATGGATTCAGCTGTTTCTGTTACCGAACAGCTGATGAGCACAAGGAAATATATAGAGAAAAGATATCATGCCCATAAATTTATTGCTTATTTTCAAAATTATACCAACACATTTATGCCTCTGGATATTTTTCAAAAATATATGCTCGAAGCATCGAAGGTTCCTGATATCGTAGAAATTGCGATTTCCACACGTCCGGACTGCATCCGTGAAGATTATCTTGATGTTTTAAATAGGATTCGCGAAACAACGGGAATTCAGATTGCAATAGAACTTGGACTTCAGACAGTAAATTATCATACTCTGAAAAGAATATCGCGCGGTCATACTCTTGCAGAATATATTGACGCCGTTCTTCGTATCAGCAGATATGGTTATGATATCTGTACTCATGTGATTTTAAATCTGCCAGGAGATGAGATGGATGATTCGATTGAAACCGCTAAGATATTATCGGCTCTTCCCGTTCAGATTGTAAAAGCACATTCTCTCTATATAGCCAAAGACACACGGTTGTGCGATGACTATGAAAATGGTACAATATCTCTATGCGAAAAAGAAGAATATCTGAACAGACTGATTGCTTTTCTTGAACATCTAAATCCGGATATTGCCGTAGAGCGTCTGTTTAGCCGTATTCCTGAAAAAGATGCCGTATTCTGCAACTGGAACACAAGTTGGTGGAAATTACGTGATGAACTTCTTTTAAGAATGGAAGAGCAGAATAGTTTTCAAGGAAAAAAACTGAACTATCTGGATGGAGCGGCATTGCGTTTATTGGACAACAAAGAATAGGAGGCCCGTATTTTGGCTGCAAATATTACTTCTTCAAATATAAAAGTTTATCAAAAGAAAAAACATTTAAATATCGGAATCGTCATTTTTGGGGTTATATTTATTTATCTTCTTGTGACGGTTCTGATGTATCTGACCGCAAAGCACATTTCTGTTTATGAAGTACGTGAGGGTTCGATCGTAAAAGATACTTCTTACACCGGTCTAGCCATTCGTAACGAAACGGTCGTACATTCCAAAGGGAAGGGTTATGTTAATTACTTTATTTCAGAAGGAAACAAAGTCGGTGCCAAAACACAGGTTTATTCCCTGTCTGACCAGAAACTTCAATTTGAAACAAATACAAACAACACACAAAAATTAACCTCCAGTGAACAGTCGGCAATCAGTCAGAAGACACAGACTTTCTGCGAAAATTATACCGACGGAACCTTTGGGGATGTATATACTTTAAAGAACAATATTTCCGGAGTTCTTGAAGGCAAGTCTAATCAGAATCGTCAGACGCAGATCGCGGCTTTGACGGAATCAGATCTTGATGGTTTGAAAGTATATACCGCTGAGTCCGACGGAATTATCAGCTATTCTGTAGATGGTTTTGAAAATACAAAAGCAGAAGATATAACCCCTGATATGCTTAACAAAGAAAACTACAATAAAAAAGAGCAGAAGAATAATACGAAAATCAAATCCGGTGATTCAGTATATAAATTGATCAAAGATGATGACTGGACACTTGTGATTGCTCTAAGTAAACAATCAGTAAAAGATTTAACTGATGCTTCCAGCGTTCAGGTCCGTTTTCCGAAAGATAACGAAACTATGACAGCGGCTTTTTCCATGAAAAAAGTAAAAGGCACCTGGCTTGGATATCTGGCATTTGATAATTCTATGGTTCGTTATGCCCAGGATCGTTTTGTAGATGTAGAGCTTATTATGGCAGATCATACCGGACTTAAAATACCAAAATCTGCAGTCACCAAAAAGAATTTTTATGTGATCTCAGAAGACTATCTTACACAGGGTGGTAACAGCAACAGCACAGGAGTATTGATCGATACCGGGAAGGAAAATGCACAGTTCCAATCAGTCGATATCTATTACCGAGATACATCAACCGGTTCTGTTTATATAGATCCTGATGATTTTGAAGAAAATACAACACTTAGAAAGCCTGATTCATCGGATACCTGCCAGTTAAACAAAACCCGGAAGTTAAAAGGTGTATATAATATTAACCGTGGTTATGCCGTATTCCGACAGGTACAGATTCTGTGCGAAAGCGATGAATATTATATTGTTCAAAGTGGTGATGACTACGGACTTTCCAATTATGATCACATTGCTCTGACGGGTAAAGACGTACATGAGGGCGATGTAATATCCTGACACACAATAACAGATTATAAAAGGAGTGGACAATTATGTTAAAAGAAAATCTGGAAAAAGTAGAAGAAAATATACAGGCTGCATGTGACCGTGCCGGACGTAAAAGAGATGAAGTTACTCTGATCGCCGTAAGCAAAACAAAACCTGTAGAAATGCTGCAGGAGGCCTATGACCTTGGAGTCCGTATAAACGGAGAAAACAAAGCACAGGAACTGGCTTCTAAATATGAAGTCCTTCCAAAGGATATTCACTGGCATATGATTGGGCATATGCAGCGTAATAAAGTAAAATACATTATCGATAAAGTTGATCTGATTCATTCTGTAGATTCTGTCCGACTCGCAGAAACAATTGATAAAGAAGCAGAAAAGCACGGTGTTATTGCCAATATATTGATTGAAGTAAATGTCGCAAAAGAAGAAAGTAAATTTGGTCTCATGCCGGAAGAGGTTCCTGAATTTGTAGAAAAGATTGCCGGATTTCCTCATATCCGCGTAAAGGGATTAATGACAATTGCTCCATTTGTAGAAAATCCAGAAGAAAACAGACCGATTTTTGCACATTTAAGAAAATTATCTGTTGACATCGCAAAGAAAAACATTGATAATATTACTATGAGTATTCTTTCTATGGGTATGACAAATGACTATCAGGTGGCCATAGAAGAAGGAGCTACCATGGTCCGTGTGGGAACCGGAATTTTTGGAGCACGTGATTATACTCATCAAGTATAAACGGAAGATAGGAGATTTATTAAAAATGGGAGTATTAGATAAGTTCTTAAGTATCATGAAGTTAGACGACGGAGATGATGAATACGATGAGGATGAATTCTTCGACGATGACGAATATGATGATGATTATGAAGAAAAGCCCAAGAGAAGCCTCTTTCATAAAAACACCAAAGACAATGATAAAGATTTCGATGAAGACGATGAAGACGATTACACAGCACCTGTGAAGTCCAAATCTGCATTCTCTAATAATAAAGTAACTCCGATGCGTCAGCCTTCAAGAAGAAGCAGTGTAAATATGGAGGTTTGCGTGATCAAGCCAACTTCTGTAGAAGATTCAAGAGAGATTACAGAGACTTTATTAAGTGGACGTACCGTTATTTTGAATCTTGAGGGACTGGATCTTGAGATTGCTCAGCGTATTATTGATTTTACTTCAGGAGCTACATTTGCAATCAGTGGTAACCTGCAGAAAATTTCTAATTACATATTCCTGGTAACACCTACAAATGTTGATATATCTGGAGATCTTCAGGATTTGCTTAACACTTCTCTGGATTCTTCATCTATGAGGTCAAGATTTTAATTATGAATAAAGAAGAAAGTATGTTACAGAAACGTCTGGTGGAACTCTCCAGACTGGCATATAACAGAGGGATTGTTATATTTTCCGACTTTCTTAATTTGAATGAATTAAATATTCTTCATACCACACCAAAAGACATGTTTTTATCTCAGTATAAAACTTATGGTGGATATGACTTATCAGAGCGTCAGATGGCTGTTTTTCTACCTGATGCTCTTTATTATGATTATGAATATCCCATTCAGATTATAGAAGTCACTCCGTCAAGCAAAAGATTTGCCGAAGATCTTACACACAGGGATTATCTTGGAGCACTTATGAATCTTGGCATCGAGCGCTCCAAAGTTGGAGATATTATTGTTGAAGATCAGAAAGGATTGATTTTTGTCAAAGAAGAACTCGCTGAATATATTGCAGATAATCTGACTGTGGTTCGTCATACGAACGTAAATACATCCATAGGAAAAGGGGTTAAAGTAGATTATGAACCAAGATTTGAGGAGCTGAAAGGGACCGTATCTTCCATTCGTCTGGACAGTGTACTTGCTCTTGCCTATCCACTTTCCAGAAGTAAGATTACTGCACAGATTGAAGCCGGAAAAGTCTTTGTAAATGGAAAACTTATCACGAGTAACGGTTATCGTTTAAAAGACAATGATATTATCTCTGTAAGGAAAATGGGACGTATTGCATATGATGGTATTCTCTCAGAAACAAAAAAGGGACGCTACCTGATCTCTGTACGCAAATACATTTAGGACAATAATTTAAATAATTTATACAGTTAATTTATAGAAGGAGTATCATGAAGACAAATACAAAACGAATCACACATTATATAATGGCATTGGTAAGTATCGTTGTACTGGTATTATTGGATCAGATTACAAAACATCTGGTTGTATTACATCTTAAGGATCGGTCTGCCTATGTCCTGATTAAAGATGTATTTCAATTAGAATATCTGGAAAACAGGGGTGCAGCCTTCGGTGTGCTGCAAAATCAACGTATATTCTTTTATATCAGTGTACTTTTGATTACAATTGCTGTTATCTGGTTTTACCACAAAGTACCTATAGAACATAAATATCTGCCGCTTCGTATCTGTGCAGTGTTAATTCTTTCCGGTGCTTTCGGCAATTGTATAGACCGGATCCGTCTGAATTATGTAGTCGATTTTTTATACTTCAAGCTGATCAACTTCCCGATTTTTAACGTTGCCGATATCTATGTAACCGTTGCAGCATTTCTGCTGGTTATATTAATACTCATTTACTATAAGGAGGACGACCTTGAAAGAATTTTCCATTGATCGCAATACAGAAGGCCAGCGGATAGACCGCTATCTTTCAGATGAATTAGAAGACAGATCAAGATCTTATATACAGAAAATTATGAAAGAAGGATATGTAAAAGTCAACCAGAAGCCTGTAAAATCCAATTACAGGCTTTCTTTTGGCGACAGCGTGGAAGTTACCCTTCCGGAGGCAAAAGAGCCTGATATCGTACCAGAGAACATTCCTTTGGATATCCTTTATGAAGACCAGGATATCATCATGATCAACAAACCAAAACAAATGGTCGTACATCCGGCTCCCGGACATTATAGCGGGACACTGGTAAATGCTTTGATGTATCATTGCGGTGATGAGCTGTCCGGTATTAACGGCTGTATGAGGCCTGGAATTGTCCACAGGATTGATATGGATACGACAGGATCATTAGTTGTATGTAAGAACGATAAAGCTCATCAAAGCCTTTCGGAACAGTTAAAAGTACACTCTATACGGCGTATCTATGTTGCTATCGTACATGGAAATATCAAAGAAGATTCCGGTACGGTCAATGCTCCGATCGGACGCCATCCAACAGACCGAAAGAAAATGAGCACCCATTGTAAAAACGGACGGGATGCAGTCACACATTATAAAGTTCTGGAGCGATTCGGCGATTACACATATATTCAGTGCGAACTTGAAACCGGGCGTACACATCAGATTCGCGTCCATATGGCAAGTATCGGACATCCTCTGATTGGTGATGAGGTCTATGGTCCGAAAAAATGCCCATTCAAAGGATTACAAGGGCAGACCCTGCACGCACGCACACTTGGAATCATTCATCCAACCACAGGAAAATATCTGGAAGTAAATGCACCTCTCCCAGAATATTTCATTGAACTATTAGACAGACTAAGGAATATTTATAACTGAATTATGAGAAAATTCTATACATTTGTCTAAGTTTGCTGTATAATATGTTTATATTAATTTTTGTTTAGGAGCGTGATTTATATGGCAAAGACAAATACAATCATTACAATCGGTCGTGAATATGGTAGTGCCGGACGCCAGATCGGATATAAAGTTGCGGAAGATCTTGGAATCAAATTATACGACAGAGAAATGCTGGAACGCGCAGCAAAAGAAAGTGGTATCTGTGAAGAACTTTTTGAGACACATGATGAGAAACCTACCAACAGTTTTCTGTATTCTTTGGTTATGGATTCTTATTCTTTCGGGTATCCTTCATCCAGTTACACAGATATGCCAATTAATCATAAGATTTTTCTTGCCCAGTTCGATACAATCCGTAAGATAGCGTCTGAGGGACCATGTATTCTGGTTGGACGTTGTGCTGATTATGCATTGGAAGAATTCGATAATGTTTTAAGCGTATTCATTCATGCCGATATGGATGCCAGAATCCGCAGAATTGCACGTATCTATGATCTGACAGATGCAAAGGCGAAAGACTTGATCAAAAAAACGGACAAGAGACGTTCCAGCTATTATAATTATTACAGCAATAAAAAATGGGGAGCTGCCGAAAGCTATAATATCTGCCTTGACAGTTCACTTCTGGGAATTGATGGTACTGCAAAGGCCATTGAGCAGCTGGTTGAATTAAAAGAGAACATTACAGATAAAAAATTATAATCTAATTAAACTAATAAATAAAAGAATCTCCGACATATATTATTTACTATATGTTGCCGGAGATTCTTTTTTCATTTAAATTAAAAATAGATGAACAAGAAGAACACACCTGTCACTGTGACAAAAAAGTTCCATTACATTTTATATTTCTCGTAATTTGACCGCAGAAGCAGCTTTACGGCGTCGGTTATCATCAATCGCTGCATAATGCTTTTTTGTCGTGTTAACATCTTTATGTCCCAGGACATCCGCTACCAGATAAATATCCCCAGTCTCTTTATAGAGAGAAGTACCATATGTACTGCGCAGTTTATGCGGCGTGATTTTTTTGTTCGGTGTTACCTGCCTGGCATATTTTTTCACCATATTTTCAACAGCCTGGACACCCATGCGTTTTCTCTGTGTTGACAAAAACAATGCCTGTTCATGGCCGGGGAGGGGAGTAGCGGCCGCACGGTCACCTGCCATATAATTCTTAAGCGCCTCCGCAACCTCATCACCGAAATAGACAACCATCTGATTTCCACCTTTTCTTGTAACCATAATTCCATTGTTCTTAAAATCTACATCCTTTATATCCAGTCCGACACATTCGGATACACGGATTCCGGTTCCTAATAATAATGTGAGAATAGCAATGTCACGGTCACGCGTTTTCTTATAATAATTCAGTGCCTGCCCGGTCAGATGTTCGCCTGCAGATTCCACAAAATCCAATAACAGCGCAACTTCATCAGTATCCAGACGTATGATTGCCTTATCATGTAATTTAGGCATATCTACCAGAAGTGTCGGATTTTTCTGAATGATCCGGTGCTTGAAGTAATATCCATAAAAACTTCTAAGGGCAGACATTTTTCGTGCCAGACCTTTTTCCCCATTGGTGATCAGTTCGCCGTCCTCATCACGTTTGTATACTTTCAGATATTCCAGGTATTCCTCAAGATCTACAGGCTCAAGATTCTCAAGATCCTGAGGCGTAAATCTGTCAATTGTATAATTCTTGTATACAGGATTGTTTTCCATAAGAAAGTGGAAAAACACACGGATATCGTAAGCATAGTTAATACGGGTACGTGCCGATGATTTCGGTTCCATAGCACGGAAATAGTCCTTAACAAAAGGCGGTAAAGTCTTCAAAACTTCACGGAGCCGTAACGTCTGGTCAATCTGGCTCTGTTCATGATAATTATGCGGTTTGTTTGACGATGTATTGGCCAGATTTGTAGATGAATCAATCATGTAAGAAAAAACCTCCTTAAAATAATAAATATAAAAAGCATAAGTGTATAATATATACATATTTTTACAAAACATATTGTAAAGAAAACATATCGTAAATA